>NZ_JAGIXF010000037.1:0-68259 GCF_021483755.1 Burkholderia sp. WTPI3
CCCGAGACGCGCGTGCCGGCGGCAATGCCGCCGCCGCCGTCGAGCAGCACGCAACTGAGCATGTCGACGTCCAGCTTGAGCGCGAAGCCGAACTGCCCTCCGTCGAACCGCAGCAGCTCGTTCAGGCAAACCTGCGGCAGGCCGCTCACCTGTGCAATGCCGTCGGCGACGTGCTCGACGCGCCCGACCGATTCCGCCCGCGGAGCGAGATTCAGCGCCGCCAGCACGGTCCTGCCGTCGGTCAGCCAGGCATCGCCGGCGCCGTCATGCGTTTCGTTCGTCGCCATGAGAAATGAGTTCGCTTCTCAGTGAATCCAGACTGTGTCGAAAGCTGTTGCGCACGATGACGTGGGGCGAGACGAGTTCGAGCCCCGCGATCAACGCCGGATCGACGTCGGCCTGCATCGGCACGTCATGACCCAGCGCCGTCGCGAGCGACGAGCGACAGCGATTCAGCTCGTCGTCGCTCAAGGCGCGCGGGGCAATCAGGCGCAGCGGCTCGCCGTCGCGGCCGACGCGTGCGCGGTCCTCCGCGGGCAGCGCGCGGACGGCGTCGGCGAGGGGTTCGATGAAACCGTCCACCCGCGTGCCGGCCGGAAGCGTCGCGAGCAACCGGGCCGCGATGTCGAGCGCAAACTGGCTGGCCCGTGCCGCGTTGGCGCGCAGCGCGTCCGCCTTCATCGCTTCGACTTCGGCCTCGGCGGATCGCCTCAGCGTGTCGGCCTCGGCGCGTGCGTCGGCGAGCAGCGACGCCTTGAGGCGCTCGACCTCGGCCGCGGCCGCACTCAATCCGTCGACGCGCGCCGCCTCCTGCGCGGCCACGTCTCTCGCGGCCCGGTCGCGATCCTGCCGCGCCGCGTCGCGGGCGGCCGCGGCATCCTGCATCAGGCGCGCGGCGGCTTGCTGGCGATCCGCCATGATCCTGGCGACCGGCTTGAACAGGAACCGCGACAGCAGCCAGATCAGGACGAGGACGTTGATCGTCTGGAAGCCGAACGTCCACCAGTCGATTCGCATGGCCGCGGCTTACCGGGTAAGCGGGTTGGCGAACAGTACGAGCAGGGCGACCACGAGACAGTAGATCGCCATGGTTTCGATCATGGCCAGACCGACGAACAGCGTGCGCGAGATCGTGCCGGCCGATTCCGGCTGGCGCGCCAGCGCGTCCATCGCGGCGGCGACCGCGCGCCCCTCGGCCAGTGCCGGGCCGATCGCGCCGAAGGACACGGCAATGGCTGCCGCGACGATGCTTGCCAGTTGAATCCAGTTGTTCATGATGCTCCTTGCGGTGGATGCTGGGCCGGCGCGCTTTCGTCGCCGAGCGCGGCACCGATGAACACGGCTGCGAGTACCGTGAAGATGTAGGCCTGAACCGCGCCCGTCAGCAGGTCGAGCGCCATGAGCGGAATCGGCACCAGCAGGCCCGCGAGCGACAGCACGATGCCGATCACGAACACGCCGCTCATGACGTTGCCGAACAGCCGCACGATCAGTGAAAAGGTACGGGTCATCTGCTCGACCAGGTTGAGCGGGATCATGATCCAGGTCGGTTGCGCGAACGACGCGAGATAGCGGGCCAGCCCGCGCGCGCGGATGCCGTAGAACAACGTCGACGCGAAGACGATGCCGGCGAGCGCGGCGTCGGTTTCAAGATGCGCGGTGGGCGGCTCGACGCCCGGAATCAGGCTGGACCAGTTGCACACCAGGATGAACAGGAACAGCGTGCCGAGCAGGGCACGGCAGCGCGCGGGATCGATCTGCATGGTGTCCCGCAGCTGGCCGTCGAGCGTCGAGACGAACAGCTCGGCGGCCGCCTGGAGTTTGCCGGGCGTCAGCGACAGCCGCAGGCGCACGGCTGCCGCCGCGACGGCGACGAGCGCCATCAGCGCCCAGGTGGTGGCCACCGGCGCCGACACCGGCACCTCGCCGATGCGGAACAGCGGTTCGGTGATGAGCGGCGAATGCATCACGACGAACCTCCCGGCGGGCGAAGCGTCGCGCGGCGCGCGAGCATGATGCCGGCGAGGCCGCTCAGCAACGCGGCGTACCCGGCTTGCGCGAGGCCGAACAGCACCATGGCGAGCACGCCGAAACGAACGAGATGCACGATGATGGCGATGCCGATCGCATCCTGGACGTAGCTGCGCACGTTGGCATGCAGCGACGCGAAATAGGCAACGCCGACGAGCGCGCCGGTCAGGCCGCCTGCGGCAACCTGGACGGGAATCGACCACGTCTGGACGGGCATCATGATTCAGCTCCCGGGGCCCTGGCGATGCATCCAGCGCCACGCGGCCCACAGCCCGAACGCGGCGCCCAGCATCAGTAGCGGCGCGGAGAAGAACACGCCGGTATGAAAATGTCGGTCGAGCCAGTGGCCCAGCCACAACGCCAGCAAGGCCGGAATCACGACCAGCCAGCCAAGCATGCCGATCTGCCCGAGTCGCGAGCCCACCGTCGGCTCCGGCACGTCGCGCGCCTGCCGGTCGCGCCGGACGGCGCGCTGCGCGGTCCGTTCGAGCACCGGCCCGCCGGGTTCGGGGGCCTGCGCGTCCGGACCGTGCGGCGACGGCGCATCGCTTCCGGGCTTATCGCGCATGGCCATTGCCTTCCGTCGTACCGTCCGTGCGTGAGGCCGTGTCCGGCGCGCCGGGGCGCAGGTACTTCAGTATCTGCCGGATGGCCTGGGCATTGAGACGCGTTTGCTCGACCCGCACGCGGCGCGCCGCATCGAGACGCGATTCGCGGGTTGCCCGAACGCGGGCCTCCAGCGTGTCGAGCGTTTCGCCGAGTTCTCCGTCACGGCACGCGATACTGATCTCCTTGCCGTTGACGACCCGCAACACGCCGCCGCTTACCGCACAGAACCGGCGCGTGCCGTCCGCGGTGCGCCAGCGCATGACGCACGGCGACAGCACGGTCAGAAAATCCGTGTGCCCTGGCAGAACGCCGAAACTGCCGGTCGCGTCCTCCGCGCGAAACGCGGCGACGTCGGGCGCATCGACCAGCATCCCGGCGGGCGTCGCGATGGTCAGGCGGAGCGCCGTGTTCATGACGTCTCCTTTTCCCGCTCGCGGGCTTCGTCGAGCGTCCCGACCATGTACAGCGATTGCTCGCGCCACGCATCGCATTCGCCGTCGAGAATGGCGCGGCAACCCGCGATGGTGTCCTCGACCGCGACGGAGCTGCCGGGCACGCCCGTGAAAGCCTCGGTGACGGCGAACGGCTGGGTCAGGAACCGCTGGAGACGCCGGGCCCGGCTGACGATCCGGCGGTCGTCCGCGCCCAGTTCCTCGATGCCGAGCAGCGAGATGACGTCCTGCAACTCGCGGTAGTGCTCGATCGTGCGCCGCACGTCGGTCGCGACCCGGACGTGTTCGGCGCCGACCACCAGCGGATCGAGCAGGATCGACGACGACGTGATCGGATCGATCGCCGGATACATGCCCTCGGCGGCCATCGTGCGCGACAGGACGACCATGCTGTCGACGTGCGCGGCAATGGTCGTGACGGCGGGGTCCGTGAAGTCGTCCGCGGGCACGTAGACGGCCTCGATCGCCGTGATCGAGACGCCGCCGACGGAGACGATGCGCTCCTGCAAGGCCGCCACTTCGCTCGCCAAGGTCGGCTGATAGCCGACTCGTGACGGGAGTCGGCCGAGCAAACCCGACACTTCGGCGCCGGCCTGGACGAAGCGGAATACGTTGTCCATCAGGAGCAGCACGTTCTCGCGCTGTTCGTCGCGGAAGTGCTCGGCAACGGTCAGGGCGGTCAGCGGAACGCGCCAGCGCGCGCCCGGCGGCTCGTTCATCTGCCCGTAGACGAGCACGGTCTTCGGCAGCACACCGGAATGCCGCATGTCCACCAGCAGTTCATGACCTTCTCGCGAGCGCTCCCCGACGCCGGCGAACACCGATATTCCCTTGTAGCGCTCGACCATCGCATGAATCAGCTCCATGACGAGCACGGTCTTGCCGACGCCGGCGCCGCCGAACATCGCCGCTTTGCCGCCCCGGGCCAGTGGGGCGAGGAGATCGACGACCTTGATGCCAGTCGCGAATATGCTGGTTGCACTGTCCTGTGAGGACAACGCCGGTGGTGGCTGGTGGATAGGGCGGCGTTGAACATCGAGGGGAAGCGGCTCACCCATGTCGCCAGGCGTACCCATCACGTCGATCAGGCGTCCGAGTACGGCGTTGCCGACCGGAACCGAGATCGGCTGACAGGACGCTTGCGCCGACGCGCCTCTCGGCAATCCGTTGGTCGACTGCATTGCCAGTGCGCGGACGGTCCGCTCATCGAGGTGGGCTTGTACTTCCGCAACGATCGAACTGCCGCCGTCGACTTCGATCGAAACCGAAGTGTCCACCGGCGGCAGCATGCCGGTCGGGAACGCGAGATCGACGACTGCGCCACGGACTGCCACAACGCATCCTAGAATCTTCGGGAGGGAGACGTTGTCGGTCGATACAGTGTTCATCAGTTCTGGTCGCCATTGGAGTTGATGCCCGTGTGCCGGTCATTGTCGTATCGATTCGTGTCTCAGGCATAAGCTACTTGCCAATATTTACTGCGATGCAACCTGTCGACGATTGATCGTGATCAAAGGGCACATCGACAGGCGAAGTGGCCAGGGCGGTTTGGCTATGCGCGTAGCCGCGCCGAAACGTCCGGAATATTCGGCATGGCGAGCTATGGCTACGGTGTTGACTCATATCAACGAACCGATGCGCAAGTTGCCTAACCTCGACATCGGGTAAGCAGGAAGCGCCGTGCAGGGCGCTTGACTGAAGCGGATTCGAGGAGACTGACCATGCACGCCATTGATGTCATGACACCGGCAGTGATTTCCGTAAAGCCGGATATGACAGTACAGCAAACAGCAGCGCTGCTCGTCGAGCATGGCATAAGCGGAGCGCCCGTGATCGACGATAATGGACGTCTGATCGGGATGATCAGCGAGTCGGATCTGGTGCGGCGTGTGGAGATCGATACGGACAAGCCACGTCGCGCGTGGTGGCTGGAGCTACTGATTGCCCGCCGCGACGATGCCGCTGGCTATGTGAAGACGCACGCGCAACTCGTAAAAGATGTCATGACGAAGCACGTGAATACCGTCGAAGAGATGACGCCGATCGACGAGGTGGCGCACATTCTTGAAAAGGCACGCATCAGAAGCGTTCCTGTCGTGCGCGGCAATGAGATCGTTGGGATCGTGAGCCGCGCCAATCTGGTTCAGGCGCTTGCGATTTCGCCGTCGGCACCGAACCTGCAACAGGTCCTGAGCGACCGAGAGATTCGAGGCATGTTGTTGGCCGAGATCGCGGGTCATAAATGGAGCTTTCCTGGCCGAAACGTCATCGTCAAGAACGGGGTTGTCCATCTTTGGGGCTACTACGCCTGGGCACCGAACGAAGTGCAAGCAATGCGTGTCGCCGCGGAGGGTATTCCGGGAGTCAAGGGTGTTGAAGATCACACCGGCGCATCGCATTCAGATGCTTAGAAAGGCCGCGGTGCACATCGGCGACTGACGTTGCGTTGCCGGCCAGCGCTCAATTCGCCCGTCGAAAGGCTTGCTGACTTCCGACTCACTGTTTGTTTGTGAAGGTCGTTGCTTCTGTCGGCGGGGCCACGAGGTGGAGCGCGGCTCGCACCACTTGGCATATTCCGGCTTCAGCCAATATCCTCCGTCCGGGCCTGATGCTGGTCGGCACGCGTCGACCACGGCAGGATGCGCGGCAGAATGTTTTCCATCCGGATCAGCCGATGCACCAGTGCAGCCAGCACATGGAAGCCCACCAGCGCGGCCAGCCCGTAAGCCGTCAGCGCATGCACTTCTCCTAGCCAGTGCGACAGAGCGCGGTCCTTCGGCACTAGCGTCGGCAACGAAAAGAGTCCGAAGCAGTTGGCCGTGTGTCCGGCCGCGTTCGTCTTCATCCACCCGAGCAGGGGAATGACGAGCATCAGCAGATAGAGCAATCCGTGGACGGTGCGCTCGGCGTGATGATTCAGCGTTCCGGCCGGGTTGACCGAAAGCGGCAGCCGCTGTCGCGTACGAAGCCGATTCACGACGCGAACTGCCACAAGTCCGAGAATAAAGATGCCGATCGACTTGTGCAGGCTGACGAGGTCTTCGTTGTCGTCCAGCAGCAAGCCGACGATCAGGTTGCCGATCAGGGCAACGGCCAGTAGCCAGTGCAGCAGACTGATCGACAGCGGGTAGCGGGTAACGGTTTTCATGACGGGCGTGCCTGTTCAGTGTCCGAAAATGTGTCAGGGTCGGGTCAGCCGAGCAGGTCGTGATAGCGCTTTTTCGTACCGTTGATCCGCCGCAATGCCTGCTTGGCGGCCGACAGATCGTCGGCCTGGATGGCACGGTCGACTTCGGTCAATTCGTCCCTCAAAGCGCGCATGCCTTCATCGTAGGTCGCCTGGTCGTCGCGATACCGCTGGCGGCTCGCCTGCTGCGCATCGCTTTCGAGCCGGGCCACGTAGCCGTTCATTTCCGCAGTCGTGCGACTGGCCATGGCCCCCTGCATCGCATGCTTCATGTCTGTCATCAGTGTCTTGATCTCGCCTGCGCAGGCTGGCGCGGCCGCCACGGAAAGCATCACGCCCAGCGTGGCACAGAAACGGAGTCGGAACGGTAGCCTGTTCATGGTCGTCGATTCGATTGCGGGTGTCGGTGACCGCGACCATAGGGCGTCGACGTTAACGGATTCTTAAGGACCGGATTTTTCCGCGGCTGGCTTGATGCCTGCCCGTGCCTGCGGTTATCGTGCGGCAATGAAGCCATGTCCGGCGTAACAGGAGCACGATACATGCGGGTGCTACTCGTGGAAGACGACAAGCTGATCGGCAGCGGGGTAGAGGACGGCCTGATCGAAGCCGGCATGACAGTCGACTGGGCGCACGACGGCAGGCATGCACAGCTCGCGCTTGAAACCACGCCGTACGACCTCGTCGTGCTCGATCTGGGCCTGCCCCGCATGTCGGGAATCGAATTGCTCGAGTGGGTTCGCAATCGCCGCAACCATACGCCGGTGCTGGTGATGACCGCGCGTGACACGGTGGCCGACCGTGTGAACGGCTTGAGCGCGGGCGCCGACGACTACCTCGGCAAGCCGTTCGACCTGGCCGAGCTGATCGCGCGCTGTCGTGCGCTCGTGCGGCGCTCGCAGGGCCGCGGTACCGATACGATCGAATATGGCGACCTGTCGGTCGATCCCGCACTGATGACGGTGACGCGCGGCACCGAACGGATCGGGTTGACGTCGCGCGAATGCGCGTTGCTGGTCGAACTGCTGGCGAACCAGGGTCGCCCTTTGTCGCGCGCCCGCCTCCAGGACAGCCTCTACGGCTGGAACGAGGAAATCGAAAGCAATGCAATCGAAGTGCATGTTTCGAATCTGCGCAAGAAACTGGGGGCCGAACTGATTCGAACGATTCGTGGCGTCGGGTATGTGGTGGAGAAGGTGTCGTGATGCGCTCGATCCGGCAACGGCTCACCTTGCTCGTGCTGTCGTGTGTCGTGGTGGTCTGGGCATACTCGCTGGTGTCGAGTTACCGCCAAGCGATTCACGAAGCCGAGGAATGGGACGAAACCCGCCTCGAGCAGATCGCAAGGGCGTTCGTCGCGCTCGATGCGTCCGATCTCCCGGCCTTTGCGGACATCGTCCTCGGTTCGGGCGAAGACAATGATGGCGACAACGATACATCGCCTCGGATGCTGTATCAGGTCAGTGACGCCGGCGGGCGAATCCTGGCTGCCAGTCCGGGGCTGGAGTCGCTCGATCTGCCGGTATTTCCCGCTGCGGCATCGAGCCCGCTCCGGTTCGGCAATCCGAAGTGGCACGCCTACGTGCTGACCGATGACGCGCGCGGCCGCACCGTGCGTATTTTCGAGCAACGCACGCATCGTTCGGATCTGTCCGCCGAGGTTGCCCGCCGCGTCGCGCGACCGCTTGCATTCGCGCTGCCCGTGCTGGCCGTGATGATCTGGTTGACGATCGGTCGCAGCCTGACGCCATTGAGGACGCTGTCCGAGGCGATCGAGGCACGATCCCCTGACAGTCTCGATGCGATTGCCACGAAGGGCATTCCCGACGAAGTGCGGCCGCTGGTCGCCGCACTCAACACGCTGTTGCAACGTCTGCGCGGCTCGATCGATCGCGAACGCGCGTTCACCAGCGACGCGGCGCACGAGCTCAAGACCCCGCTCGCCGCGCTCAAGGTTCAGGCGCAAGTTGCGCTCACGGCGCGCGATCCGGACCGTCAGCGGCGCGCGATGCAACGGGTCGTCGAGGGCGTCGACCGGAGCACGCATCTGGCGGACCAGTTGCTTGCACTGGCGCGGCTTGACGAGACCGTGCCGTTGCCCGGTGAGGACATTGAGCTCGCGCGCCTGGTGCAAACATGCGTGAGCGATCACCAGGCGCATGCGGATCGCAAGCGGATCTTGCTGACATCGCGCTCCGACGGTCCTGCCATCGTGCATGCGCCACCGACCCTGGTGCGAGTCTTGCTCGACAACCTCGTCGATAACGCGATCAAGTACGGTCGCGAGCAGGGGAGCGTCGAGATCGCGACGTGGCAGGATACCGGCACGATTGTTCTCCAGGTACGGGACGACGGTCCCGGCGTCTCGGACAAGAATCTGTCCCGACTGCAGGATCGGTTCTTTCGCGGCGAGGATCACGACGAAAGCGGCAGCGGACTGGGGCTGTCCATCGTCGCACGCATCGTGGCCAAGCTCGGGGGGAGCTTCGCGTATATCGACGGGCTGAACGGGAAGGGATTTGGCGCGCGGGTTACGTTGCCTGTTTCGACCTGACCCCGCTTTGACGGTATGACGGTCGATCGCATGTCCTGACAAGGCGGTCGAGGGCCGGCGGCGTAGGATGGCGCGCGCTGCCATGATTTCAGCCGTACGGCACCGGGCCGGCGATTCGGAGTCTGCCTACGTCGTTCTCGGCTCATGCGTTCGAGGGTGCGCAGTTAACATTGCCTTCATGTTGCACGGAGCATTCTGTCTTTACGGCAGAAGAGGTGTTCTCGGACGCCGGTTCTGTTCATTGGAGGTCCAAATCATGAAGTTCGCTATCCGTATCATCATGCTGGCCGTGGCCATTGCACCCCCATATGCATTTGCAGGTCAGTCAAGCGGTGGTCTGACCAGGGCGGAAGTTCGTGCCCAGATCGTGCAGGTCGAGCAAGCCGGGTACAACCCCGCTCGAAAGGACATTCACTATCCACAATCTATACAGCAGGCCGAGGCTCGCATCCGGTCTTCGGAACCCGCTAGGCAAGCCGATGCATCGGGCTATGGGCCCGCACAGCCGGCCGGGTTCGGCTCAGGATCCATGATCCAGGGCCATGCTGCGTCGCGTCCGTTGTACGCGCATCATTGACGCCAAGCGCGTGTGGTCGTCGAGTCGCGCGGTAGAGTATTCAGAATCGGACTCAGAAGTCATCGGCCGGTCGTATTTTAGGGGGGCTTTTGTTCATGGGTCATATCGCCCTGGTACGACACATAAAGGATTGCGAGCAGTCAAAAAAAAGACCCGGTATTGAACCGGGTCAAACGAGAGCGGCAGGCGGAAAGGCTCCGGACATCAGGGGCCGTACTGCAGTTGATTTGCCGCGTTTGCCGTCACTCGGCGTGGACGACCGACACAGGACTTGCGTGATCACGCAGTCGCCTCGGAACGGTACTTTGACACCCGACGCTTAAGGCATCATTAAGCGCAGACCAGCAAGTAACTTCGGACTCCAAAGTTATTTTACATAAGCTAAACTAGCGATTTTTTTAGGGTCGCAAGAGAATTCTAGGTCGAGCAAGCTCCTTGCTTATGTACGCCGCAGCGTGAGCGCATCGGCTCGTTTTCGTTCCGACACCATTCTTAGGCGATCGACACCTGCAGCCGCCATCCCGACTTTCCCCGTAGCACCTCATTTTTTACCTCGCTACGCTGGGCCGCTCTCGTCATCGATGCGGAGTGGCTGATGGACCACTGGCGATTGGCTTATCTCGGGATCCGGCAGGTGCCGCGCGAGCTGAGCGAGTTCGAGCTCGCCACATTCTTCACGTTTTCCAAGCGGGAGCGTGTTGCCATTGATTCAAGACGCACCGATCTCTTTCGCCTCGCGGTCGCGTTGCACATCGGCTTTCTGCGCATGACCGGCCGGCCGCTCGGCTCGTACAAGCAGATTCCCACGGTTCTATGGCGACATCTTGGCCGACAGCTGAATGTAAAGCCGCCAGACCTCGGCACGTTACGTTCACTTTACGATGGCAACCTCAAGACCTTATCCGACCACCAGCGCTTTGCTCGGGACACCATCAATTTTCGCGCCGTCGCGGAACATCAACGTCGGTATGTCATCCGTTGGCTCAAAGAACAACTCACCGGTCGCCCGGAACGCGGCCAGTTGACGAACGATCTCAAACGTTGGTTCTACGACCATCGCATCGTGATACCACCCGAGCGCATGCTCAGGCAGTTTGTCGTCCAGGCTGTACGCGACGTTGAGGGGCAACTGCACGGCGCGCTCGAGCAGGCTGTTGGTATGGAAAAACTCGAGAGTTGGGCGCGAGTTCTGGCTCAGCCCCATGGAGAACATTCAAGTCTCCAGCGATGGCTGTGGGCCGTCCCGCTGCGCAACTCGACCCATCAGATGAGCGAGATCCTCGACAAAGTCAACTTGCTCACGATGCACGAGGTGGCAACGCGTTGGCCGGTTGAATGCAACGATGCCATGGTGCGCCACTACGCCCGCCGTTGTGCGAGCCGCCCGCCATCGATCAGCAAGCGAATCGAACCCCAAAGCCGACGAATCGAAGCCGCCTGCTTCATGCGGTATTCCCTCTGTATTGCGACTGATCAGGTGCTCGAGATGCTCCGGCGATGGGTACTGAAGGTTGTCAACGACACGTCACGCGAAGTGGATGCGATGCGGATGAAGGCCTCGGATCAACTCCGCGAGTTCGCGCTTGCCGTCAAAGCACTTGCCAATGATGAAACCCTCTCGCGCGAACAGCTCGGGGAGAAGCTTTGTCTGCTTGCAGACGATGTTTTGCAACCGCATCCCACCAGCCGTCGGAGCCAGATCCGGCAGTGCCTGGTCCGAAAGCGGTACTACGCCCGTAACCTTTTGAATCGGATCGTGCAGTTGCCGTTCGAGGCCGAGGGTGCTCATCCTGTAGTCGATGCTCTCTCGTTACTACGTGTGCTATATCGACGTCGCGCTTATCTCCTGCCCGACGGGGTCAATATCAGGCTTGGGCGCGCGTGGCGCGAGGCGATCGATGGTTACGATCGGCTGCGGGCCATGGTTGCTTTCGAGTGGGCCACCCTCTTTGCGCTCCGTGTCGCCCTGCGCAACGGCTCGGTTTTCATCAACCACAGCTTCTCGTTCAGAAGTCAGTCGCATATGCTGATCTCGGCCGAGCAGTGGAAGGCAAAGCGTAACAATCACTATGGACACCTCGGCCTGCCCCAAGACCCGAACGAATTTCTCGGACCAATCCTTGAACAGCTCGAACAGCGCCTCGCATTACTCGATGATGCCGTGGTCAATGGTTCGATCCGGGTTGATACTGCTGTCCACCTCGACCCGATTGCTGCGCAGGATCCAGACGCAGAAGCCGATCAACTTCGCCGTCAGATCTTCGAAGCTCATCCGCCAGGCCAATTTCCCGAGATCATCCTCGAGATCGATAGTGCGACACGCTTCAGTTGGATCCTGCTCGGACGCGAGCAGCGGTCACGCACCGAATTACTGATGGTGTATTCGGCGATACTGGCTCACGGGACCTCGCTGACGGCTGCTGATATTTCCCGGATGGTCCCGGAGGTGTCAACCGAAGCGATTCGTCAAATGATGAAGCGTCTCGCAGACGAGCGAATGCTGCGTGCAGCCGCCGACGCCGTCCTTGAGTTCATGCACGAGCACCCGATCGCCGCCCACTGGGGCCGAGCCGATCTCGCATCGTCTGACATGATGTCGCTGGAGACAACCCGGACAATTTGGCGAGCACGTGCAGACCCTCGTCGCCGTACGGCATCCATCGGGATGTACACCCATGTGTTGGATCGCTGGGGAATTTTCTACGATCAACCTATCATCCTCAATGAGCGACAAGCAGGCGCAGCAATTGAGGGCGTCGTCCGTCAAAGCGCCACCAAGGACATCGCTCAACTTGCCGTCGATACGCACGGTTACACCGATTTCGCGATGGGCGTGTCCCGGGCACTTGGCTTTGATTTATGCCCTCGCCTGGCACACCTTCGTGACCGACGTCTGCACGTGCCTCGCAGTCAGGAGATCCCGGCGCGGCTCGCAGGGGTCACGGATCGCGACGTCCGACTCGGTCTCATCGTTGACGTGTGGGACGAATTCGTGAGGATCGCTGCATCAATTCGCTCTGGCCAATGCACGGCGGTCGAAGCGATTGCCAGATTCGGATCAGCTGCTCGAGGGCAGGCTGTGTACGATGGCGGCGTTCACATCGGCCGCCTATTCAGAAGTATTTTTCTGATCGACTACTTCACCAATGCCTCTTTCCGGTCGGAGTTGCAACATGCCCTGAATCGGGGAGAAGCGGTGCATACCGTGCAACGCGCAATTCACATCGGTCGCATTCCGGTGGAGCTAGCTCGGCGCCAGGAATCGCTCGCGGCAGTGTCATCGGCGTTGACCCTGCTCGCGAACATCTTGATGGCTTGGAACACCACCCACATGCAACGAGCCCTGGAGAACATCGAAGCTAGCCGGGGGCAGCCGATCGCGACCGAGCAACTCCGGCGAATCGCTCCAACTCATATCGAGGGCATCAACTTGCGCGGCACCTTCAATTTTCCCGTGTCACTGTACGCAAAGCGGATCTTGCCGAGCATCGCGGCCGACAACCCCATTCCGTCAACCAGTCGGAGCGCCTAACGACGGGGTGTACTGGTACCGCCGGTCGAGGGGCCGCTCATCTTCGTTTTGGTCACGTCTGGAGACGCCCTCTGCTTCGTTAGCGAAGGGTAGACACTAACCCATTGTTTTATCGGAATTAATATTTAGGGCCGCAAGGCAAGTCCTTGCCAGGCCTAAAGGCATCTAACCGGAAAAGCGCGCGGAAATCAAAACCACCCCGGGACGACGGCACATTCGGAGCATTGCTGACAAGACGCTTCCGAATATCGGGGCGCAGCTCGTAGACCCACGCGGCCAGCACTGCGCGACACGGATACCCCAGTGCTCTCGTGGTCCCGGCAAAATTGCGGCCATGACTCAAATAATGCTCGACCGCGATCTGCTTCTGTTCGGTAGAGTATCGTGGCCTGGAGCGGCGATAGCCCGCCGGCAAATCGCCAACCTCAATGAACGCACGGTACCATCGTGCCAAGTTCTTGCGCGACGGATATCCCAGCTCGCGAATAGTCGCCGCTGCGCTCCTACCGTACTTGATGTAGAGCTGAACCGCTCGAACGCGGTCTTTGTATGAATACATGAACTACCTCCAAGGTAGTCCAAGATTTTGTCCGCACCCCCGGTGGGTCAGGATTCCGTGCAAATCAACAGCCGGGGCTTGGGCGAGTCCACGGAGCTGGTGTGCACATCAGATCCTATATCGGCGGTTGTGATTCAAGCTTGAGAGACCAGTGGGAAAAATCGGGCAACGAACCGATCATCCGTTACCATTCCGCCGTATTGCAATAACTCGGCGATGATCGTGATCAATGAACTACAAGACCTACAGGCCCAACTCCGTGAATTGAACATTCGGCTCGCGGATCTGAAGAAGGACGAGAAGCAGGCGTATTTGGCGGATGTCCAGGAGCGCGTGGAGCTCTACGGCATCACCGAGGACGAACTGCTGCGTGCGGCAGGCTTCCGAAAATTCCGCAAACCGCGGGCGCAAGCGAAGTACTACGACCCCTCTTCGGGCAAGCAATGGTCTGGATTCGGGCCGCGACCGAAATGGCTAGAAGGCAAGGATCTCGACGACTACCTGATCGAGCGTGCAGCGAAACCGCGGTGGCCCGGAGAGGACGCCTGATGGCTCATCCTCGCCACGATCGTGCCGGGCGAATGTTCGGCGGCGGTCGGGCAAACGTCTCGCCGGTGTTGGGCCCATGCCCCAAACTTGCGGTACCCTGTCCCGGAACGGTTCCTTATGGGGCACGGCAATGTGCTATTCCGCAAAGATCCAGGCGAACTATCGAGAGTACGTCCGACGTTACGGCGCCGACATGGACATCGAGACGTTCAGGCGCATCTTCTTCGCGCGTGCTGCCGGAAGCGACATCAAGATCCCGAAAGCGGTCGACGCCGCGTTCGCTGGTGTCGACGACGAAATCTCGGCCGCGATCGCCGCGTATCGCAGCCAGTGGACGCGGAAGCTGGAGACCGATCTGTTCGAGCAACGAGCGCGGCTTGCCGCGGCAGAGAAGAAGCTTGCCGTGAAGATCACGAAGAAGGCCAGCGAGGACGTCCGGATCGCCACGAACAAGATCGATGCGGCAGCGCGCGGGCTCGACGATCTTCGCCGTCAGGACCTGCAGGAGCGGGATTCGCGGATCTTCCCCGGCTGGTATGCGCCCGTCCTGATCGAACTCGACGGCAAACGCCTGGTCGTGCCGATGCGGTATCGATGCCGGATACCGGGCTGGACCGAAGCGGACGAAAAACAGAAGCCGGCAACTTATAACGCGCGCTCGGATTCGCTCGCCACGGCCTGGCGCAAGGTCTTCGGCTTCACGCATGGGCTCGTGCTCGTCGACGCTTTTTTCGAAAACGTGAAGCGCGACGGCCAGAATGTCGTGCTTCGCTTCGACCCAACGCCCCCGCAACACATGCAGGTCGCCTGCCTGTGGACCCGCACCGAGATCCCTGGCGGCGACGATTTGTGGTCCTTCGCGGCGATCACCGACGACCCACCACCGGAAGTGGCGGCTGCCGGACACGACAGATGTATTGTCCCCATTAAATCCTCGAACGTCGATGCCTGGCTGGCGCCAGACCCAAGCCGGCGCGCGCAGCTGCGCGAGATCCTCGCCGACCGCGAGCGGCCGTACTACGAGCACCAGCTCGCAGCGTAAACGCGGGGGTTGGTAGGGCGGTTATCTCTGTCATATACTGTACAAACATACAGTATTTTGCGTAGCCGACCCCATGCACCCCGCCCTCGCCCATCCAGAAGCAATCCATCCGAGTTTATGGCGAGCCAGCCAACTGGCTCGCTCGAGCGTGCGCGGCGTCGACACTGGCCATCCGGAACTGACGGCCGAACTCCCGGGCGGCGGCTGGCCGGCCGGCGCGCTGGTCGAATTGCTCGCGCCACAGCCTGGCATCGGCATCGGGGTTGCCTTGATTTCGGTGCGTTTTACCGGTGTAGGACGACCTCGCTGCGACAACGGTTAGCGCTCCGCCCCCAAAACAATACATAATGAAATCAGTTACTTTCTGATTGGCCTCTTCCGCGTCCAACGGTCCCTTTGGCGATCGCGTTTCAAGCCGGCCCATCTGGTTCTGGTCGTGGCCTGCAAAAAGTAGTGCAATTACCCACCGCGATCGCGTCGGGCTACAAGCTATAATTCCCGCCATGAAACTGCTCCGGACCTTCATCCTGTTGCTGCTCTGCGCGGTGCTGCCCATCAGTGGGCTGGCAGCGAGCGGCTTGACCGGTGAATGTCCGATGCAGCAAACCATGTCCATGGATGCGGACGCAGGCATGCCCGCCGACGCGCCGGGCTGCGATTCGATGAAGCCATCGTCCGTCGACAAAGCCAAGGCCAAGGGCGGGTTCTGCAAAGTGACCGCCCAGTGTCAGTTCGGCAGCCTCTACCATCCGGCCGCCAAGGCCGACATCAGTCGACCGGCGGTGTTCGGCACGCCCGTCGTCTTTCACTACATCCAGTCTCTCCCGGTCCGTGACCCGAACGGGTTGTGGCGACCTCCGCGTCTCGTCTAATCCCTCGCTGACAGGTTCACCGCAGTTGCGGTGAAGTTCGTCCTATGCCGGACGTGGAATCCCTATGGGATTTCGCCTTTGGGGTTAGAACATGCCATTCATTTTCGGCACGCCGCTGCGTCGACGTGTTCCTCGGCGCGTGCACTCGCTGGTTGCCGCGCTGCTCGTCGCGGGCGTCGCTCACGCCCAGCTGGCGCCTTTCACGCTGGACGCTGCGCTACAGTCGGCGACCGATCGCTCTTTATCGATGCAGGCCGCCCAGGCGTCCGTGCGCGCCAGTTCGGAGGCGGCCGTGAAAGCTGGCCAGTTGCCAGATCCGATGCTTAAAGCAGGCATCGACAACCTACCGATCAATGGTCCGCAACGCTTCACCATCGGCCAGGACTTCATGACGATGCGCCGTATCGGCATCGAACAGGAATGGGTATCCGGCGATAAGCGGAGGCTGCGCTCGGCGCTCGCCGACGAAATGGTCGGGCGCGAGCGTGCCGGCTATCTCGTGCAGCTCGCCAACGTGCGCCAGCAAACCGCCACGACCTGGCTGAACGCCGTCTATGCGAAACAGGCGCTCGCGCTGCAGCAGGCCCTGCTGGATCACATGCATCACGAATTCGCGGCGACGAAGGCGTCGTATCGCGGCGCCAAGGCGAGCGCCGCCGACGTGGTGCAAGCGCAGGCGATGCTCGCGCAGACTCAGGACCAGGTGCTCAAGGCGCAACAGGCTTATCAGACCGCGCTCATTGGCTTGTCACGCTGGACGGCCACTCCCGTTTCCGAGGTGACTGGCGAACCGCCGGCGCCCGAGTCGTTCGTGTCGTCGCTCCCACTGGACGAACTGCGCCTGTCGCAGCCGACGCTCGTGGCCGCCGCGGACGACATTGCGGTCGCCGAAGCCGATACCGCCGTCGCCAGCAGCGAGCGCAGCCCGAACTGGACGTGGGAGGTCGCGTACCAGCAACGTGGCGGTGCGTACTCGAACATGGTGTCGGTCGGCGTCACCATTCCGTTGCCGCTGAACCAGAAAAACCGCCAGAACCGCGACGTCGCCGAGAAAGCCGAGCTCGCCACGAAGGCGCGGCTGATGTACGACGACGCGCTGCGACAAGTGCAGGCCGACATCCGCACGCAATCCGCGACGCTGGCGAGCGGACGCGAACGCATCGCCAATCTGAGCCGGTTGTTGCTGCCCGCCGCGGACCAGCGCGTGCAACTCGCGAATGCCGCCTATCGCGCGGGTAGCGGCTCGCTCGCGGACACGTTTGCTGCCCGCCGTGCCCAACTGGAAGCGCAGCTGCAGGTGCTCGACCTCAAGCGCGAGGTGTCGCAGACCTGGGCGCAGCTCGAATATCAGGTGGTGCCGTCAACGATGGCCGCCGCTCAGTGAAGGAGAACGACATGACCAAGAAACCACTGGTGCGCGCGGTGTTGACTGTATTCGCCGGTGCAGCCTTGCTCGGGGCAGGCTACTTTGCGGGCACACGGCACGCGGCAACCCCCGCTGCGGCAGCCTCGACTGTCGCTGCCTGGTCAGGCGACAAGCTTGACCCCAAGACTGGCAGGAAAGTGCTGTACTGGCACGACCCGATGGTGCCGAACCAGCATTTCGACAAGCCGGGCAAATCGCCTTTCATGGACATGCAACTGGAGCCCGTCTACGCGGATGAAGGCGGCGGCTCCTCCGGCATCAAGATCGACCCGGGGCTGCAGCAGAACCTCGGCATTCGCTACACAACCGTGCGCCGGCAGGACACGGCGGGCGGATTCGACGCCGTCGGTACGACGCAATTCGACGAATCGCGCGCGGATGTCGTGCAGTCGCGCGTCACCGGCTACATCGACCGACTGTATGCGAACGCGCCGATGCAACGCATCGCGAAAGGCGCGCCAGTCGCATCGCTGTTCGTCCCGGAATGGCTTGCACCGCAAGAGGAATACCTCGCGCTCCAGCGCGGCGGGATGGACGCCAGCCTGCTTGAAGCGTCGCGCGCGCGCATGCGCGCGATGTCGATTCCGGACGGCATCATCGCGAGCCTCGACCGAACCGGCAAAGCCCAGACGCACGTCGTGCTGACGTCGCCCGAAGCCGGTGTCGTCAGCGAGCTGAACGTTCGCGATGGTGCGATGGTCGCGCCCGGCCAGACGCTCGCGAAGATTGCGGGCCTGTCGAAACTCTGGCTCATCGTCGAGATTCCCGAGGCCCTGGCGCTGAACGTGCAACCCGGTATGACGGTCGACGCGACGTTCGCCGGTGACCCGAGCCAACACTTCGCCGGACACATCCGCGAGATCCTGCCGGGCATCAGCACCACGAGCCGCACGCTTCAGGCGCGGCTGGAGATCGACAACGCTGCGCTCAAGCTTACGCCGGGCATGCTGATGCGCGTACGCGTTGCAGGTCAGAAGGCCGTGTCGAGACTGCTGGTGCCTTCCGAAGCGGTCATCACGACCGGCAAACGCTCCGTCGTCATTGTGAAGAACGGTGACGGGCGGCTTCAGCCGGCGACGGTTACCGTGGGCAATGACATCGGCAACGAAACCGAAGTGCTGAGCGGACTGAACGACGGCGACACCGTCGTCGCGTCCGGCCAGTTCCTGATCGATTCCGAAGCGAGCCTGAAGTCCGTGCTGCCGAGGCTGGAAGGCGGTACGGGGGCCAGCGCAGTCGCGCCGGCGTCTGCGTCTGCCGCCGCTGCGCAGACCTACGAAACCACCGGCAAGGTCGAGAAAGTGACCGCCGCGGACATCACGTTCTCGCATCAACCCGTGCCGGCGCTCGGCTGGGGCGCGATGACGATGGCATTCAACAAGCCGGCGCCGAGCGCATTCCCCAACGTCAAGGCTGGACAGACGGTGCGCTTCGTCTTCAAGCAGTCGGACGATGGCTACCAGTTGACTAAGGTCGAACCGGTCGGAGGCCCGCAATGATTGCCCGACTCATCCGCTGGTCCATCCATAACCGTTTCCTGGTGCTGCTCGCGACCGTGCTCGTGACGGGGTGGGGCCTGTACTCGGTCGCCGACACGCCGCTCGACGCACTGCCCGACCTCTCCGATACCCAGGTCATCATCAAGGCATCGTATCCGGGCAAGGCGCCGCAGGTCATCGAGGACCAGGTCACGTACCCGCTCACGACGACCCTGCTCGGCGTGCCCGGTGCGAAGACCATCCGTGCGTACTCGTCGTTCGGCGATGCGTTTGTCTACGTGCTGTTCGACGACAAGACCGACCAGTATTGGGCGCGTTCACGCGTACTCGAATACCTGAACCAGGTGCAAAGCCGCTTGCCGCAGGGCGCGACGGTCTCGCTCGGGCCGGACGCGACCGGTGTGGGCTGGGTGTACGAGTACGCGCTGGTCGACCGGACCGGGCAGCATGACCTCGGACAACTGCGCGCGCTTAACGACTGGTTCCTGAAGTTCGAGCTGAAGGCGGTGCCGGACGTCTCGGAGGTCGCCAGCATTGGCGGGATGGTGCGCCAGTATCAGGTCGTGCTCGACCCGGACAAGCTGCGCGCGTACGGCATCACGCAAGCCGCGGTGGCCGATGCGCTCGGCAAGGCGAATCAGGCATCGGGCGGCTCGGTCGTCGAGCTGGCCGAGTCCGAGTACATGGTGCGCTCGTCCGGCTATCTGCGCTCGCTCGACGATTTCCGACATGTCGTCTTGCGCACCAACGACGCCGGCACGCCGGTGCTGCTGGGTGACGTCGCACGCATCCAGATCGGCCCCGAGATGCGTCGCGGCATCGCGGAGCTGAACGGTCAGGGCGAAGTCGCCGGCGGCGTCATCGTGATGCGCTCGGGAAAGAACGCGCTGAAGACAATCGATGCGGTAAAGGCGAAGCTCGCCGACCTGAAGCGCTCGCTGCCACCCGGTGTCGAAGTCGTCACGACCTACGACCGATCGCAGCTCATCGAACGCGCGGTGGACAACCTGAAGGACAAGCTCATCGAGGAATTCATCATCGTCGGGCTCGTTTGTGCCGTGTTCCTATTTCACCTGCGCAGCGCGTTCGTCGCGATTCTGTCGTTGCCGCTCGGCGTGCTGGCCGCGTTTATCGTGATGCGCTACCAGGGCGTCAACGCGAACCTGATGTCGCTGGGCGGCATCGCGATCGCGATCGGCGCGATGATCGATGCGGCGATCGTCATGATCGAGAACGCACACAAGCACCTGGAAGCATTCGACCATCAGTTTCCCGATACACGGATGACCGCCGCGCAGCGCTGGGAACTCATTGCGACTTCGGCCGCGGAGGTGGGGCCGGCATTGTTCTTCTCGCTGCTCATCATCACGCTGTCGTTCATTCCGGTGTTCTCGCTGGAAGGACAGGAAGGCAAGCTGTTCTCGCCGCTGGCGTTCACGAAGACCTACACGATTGCGGCGGCAGCCGGTTTGTCGGTCACGCTCGTGCCGGTCCTGATGGGTTACCTGATCCGCGGCCGGATTCCGCACGAAAACGCGAATCCGATCAATCGTGTGCTGATCCGGCTGTATCGTCCATTGCTCGAGGCGACGTTGCGCCGGCCGTGGGCGGCCATTGGTCTCGCCGTGGTTGCGCTGGTGCTCACGATCGTGCCGATTTCGCGTCTCGGCGGCGAATTCATGCCGCCGCTCGACGAAGGCGACCTGCTGTACATGCCGACCGCGCTGCCGGGCATTTCCGCCGGGAAGGCCAGCGAACTGCTGCAGCAAACCGACCGGCTCATCAAGACCGTGCCCGAGGTCGCGACGGTATTCGGCAAGTCGGGGCGTGCGGATACGGCCACGGACCCGGCGCCGCTCGAGATGTTCGAGACGACGATCCAGTTCAAGCCGCGCAGCCAGTGGCGGCCGGGCATGACGCCGGAAAAGCTGGTCGATGAGCTGGACCGGACGGTCAACGTGCCTGGTCTCTCGAACGTATGGGTGCCGCCGATCCGCAATCGTCTCGACATGTTGTCGACCGGCATCAAGACGCCGGTGGGCGTCAAGATTTCCGGGCCGGACCTGACGCAAATCGACCGTATCGCGACGCAGGTTGAAACGGCCGTCAAAGCTGTCCCGGGCGTGACGTCCGTACTCGCGGAACGGCTGAACGGCGGACGCTATATCGATGTGGACATCGACCGCCTCGCGGCAGCCCGTTACGGACTGTCGGTGGCCGATATCCAGTCGGTCGTGTCATCAGCGGTCGGTGGCGAAAACGTCGGCGAGGTGATTGCCGGTCGTGAGCGCTTCCCCATCAATATCCGTTACCCGCGCGAAATCCGCGACTCGCTCGAGAAGCTGCGAGAGTTACCGGTCGTCACGGACCGCGGCGCGCAAATCCAGCTCGGCGACGTCGCACACATCACGATCGCCGACGGCCCGCCGATGATTCGCAGCGAGAATGCGCGGCTCTCCGGGTACGTCTACGTCGATATCCGCAACACGGACCTGCAGTCCGCGGTGAAGGCAATGCAGACGGTCGTGGCCCACCAGGTCCAGCTGCCACCCGGCTACTCGATTGCGTGGTCGGGCCAGTTCGAATACCTGGAACGCGCGACGGCCAAGCTGAGTACCGTGATTCCCGTCACGCTGGTGGTCATCTTTGTGCTGTTGTTCCTGACCTTTAACTCGGCCGCCGATGCGCTGCTGCTGATGTCGACCGTGCCGTTTGCGCTGGTCGGCGGATTCTGGCTCATCTGGACACTCGGCCACGCGGTGTCGGTCGCAACATCGGTCGGATTCATCGCGCTCGCGGGCGTCGCCGCCGAGTTCGGGGTGGTGATGCTGCTGTACCTGAAGGGCGCGCTCAGTCGCCGGCTGGAGGGTGGCGAGCCGCTCACCGAGCCGCTGCTGTTCGACGCAATTCGCGAAGGCGCCGTGCTGCGCGTGCGGCCGAAGGCGATGACGGTGGCCGTCGTGCTCGCCGGCCTCATTCCGATCATGGTCGGACACGGTGCCGGATCGGAAGTCATGCAGCGTATCGCTGCGCCGATGGTCGGCGGCATGGTAACGGCTCCACTTCTGTCGATGTTCGTTATTCCCGCAGCGTGGTTCCTGTTGCAGCGTCGTCGCGCGCGACAGGCCAATGCTGCCCGTTTCCCCCACGCAGTACCTTTCGGCACGAAAGTGCCCGTCAACCCAACTGGAGAAGTCCAATGAAGACACTGATTGTTACATCCGCCGTCCTTGCAGCCGTTTTTGCGATGCCCGCATTTGCCGGCAAGGACATGGCCAGCATGGATATGCCGACCCAAGCGCCTGCGATGAAGGTGTCATCGAGCAACGCGCTCACCGATGCGGAGGTCAAGAAGGTCGACGCGGCAACCGGCATGGTCACGTTGAAGCACGGCGCGCTGGAAAACGTCGGCATGCCGCCGATGACGATGGCGTTCAAGGCGAAGGATCTCGCGATGGTCAAGCAGATCAAGGAAGGCGACAAGGTCAAGGTGCGCGTAGAAGAGGTCAACGGCACCCTGACGATCGTGAAACTCGAAAAGCGCTCTTGACGAAGCATTGATGGCCGGCGCGCAGGCTTCTGTCCGCACGCCGGCACGCCACGCGGTCGTGCGAGGAGACCACCATGCGAACGACATCATCTAACCCGTATCAGTCCGACCAGAAAACAGCGGGCACATTGTGTCGCATCCGGGCGACTGTTCAATTCAGAAACGGAGGATGTGATGGAACGGAAATGTGTGATCGCGGTACTGCGTCCCGATGTGCTCGCGGTGCTCGAGCGGCGGTTAGGCGCGCTGCACATCCACGGCATGACGGTCACCAATGCAAGAGGATTTGGTGCGCATCCGAATCTCTTTGCCAACGACTGGACAACCGAACACATCAAGATTGAAATCTTCACGGCCGCCGAGAACGTCGACGCGCTGATTGAGGAAATTGTGACGGTGGCGAATGAGCAATCAGGTGGTGATGGCGTGGTCGCCGTCGTACCAGTGGAACGATTTCTGCGGGTGCGGACGGCGACTGAGGTAACCCATGATCAAACGTAAGCGCTAACCTTTCTTGCTCGCCAGCAGGTTCGGGCCTCGCTGGCATGGCTCCCCTATGTTTGGCGCGAATCTCCGAGGAAGCGGGCATGTGGCGCGCCTCGCTGCCCCGAGTCGTTCGACAGCACGCCATGCGGGCACAACGGGTATCGGATCGCGGCGTCGGTTCAGCTCTGCCATGCGGAGCCATACAAGCGTGTTACGCCAATCTGTCATTTCAGTTGCATCGCCAGTCCCCCATTTGGGATTGCCCGTCGACGGGTTTCTCGCTAACCTGCACAGTCCGTCTTTGCTCAGGGATGCGCGCGATGGACCACTGGCGGCTGGCGTATCTTGGCATGCGGCACTTTCCGCATGAGCTAACCGAGTTCGAACTCAATACGTTCTTTACGTTTTCGGCCCGGGAACGCGCGCTTATCGACGGCCGCCGTTCACATCTTTACCGCTTGGCCGTCGGACTGCATCTCGGTTTCGTGCGCATGACGGGGCGCACGCTCGATGCTTACAAACAGGTTCCGAAGCGGCTCTGGCACCATCTGGGAGAACAGCTCGGGATCGAGCCGCCGGATCTCGGCACCTTGCGCGCGCTGTACGATGACCGGACCGATACACTTGCCGACCATCAGAAGCTCGCGTATAAGGCGCTCGGCTTTCGTCCGATGGCCGAACATCAGCGACGCTACGTAGTGCGCTGGCTCAAGGAGCGGCTGTCCGGCCGGCAGGATCGCAGCACGGCGCTGTACGACCTCAAGCAGTGGTTTTACGACCACAGAGTCCTGATCGTCCAAGACCGCGTGCTGCGCACGCTCATCGTTCAGGCCGTGCAGGATGTTGAAACTGCGCTGACGAACCGTCTCGAGGCGTCGTTCGGCACCGCAACGCTCGATCAGTGGGGCGTTCTACTGCCCCGCCCCGAGGCGAGCGGTGCAAGCCTCCAGCAGTGGCTCTGGTCCGTGCCCCTACGGAACTCGACGAACCAGATGGGCGACCTGTTCCGCAAGATTGAGCGCTTGACCAAACTAGGCGTCCACGACCACTGGCCGGCCGAATGCAACGAGGCGGTGGTACGTCACTACGCGCGACGGTGCGCGAACCGTCCGCCGTCGGTCAGCAAGCGCATCCGTCAACCGGTTCGACGGCTTGAGGCCGCATGCTTCGTGCGCTACGCGTTGTGCGTCGCAACCGATCAACTGCTTTGGATGCTGAGCCGCTGGCAACGCAAGATCGTCAATGAGGCGCGCGCCAAGGTCGACGCGGCACGACCCGACCTGAAGGCGCTGTTGCACCATTTCGCGACCGAGGTGAAGGCGCTTGCCGTCGATACGTGCCTGTCACGCGATGCGCTCGCGGAACGTTTGGTGGAATTGGCCGACACGACGCTTGCGCAAGGCGGACCAAGCCGGGCGAGCCTTGTGCGAGCGCAGCTGCTGACGAAGCAGCGCGTCGCCCGGGCGATGCTGGCGAAACTGCTCACGCTGCCATTCGAGTCACAGGCCCCGCACCCAGTCATAGGCGCGTTGGAGGTGCTGCGAACGCTGTACGTCTGCCACGTGCGGGAATTGCCTACCGACGTCCCGGTCCAACTCGGGCGGGCTTGGCAAGCCGTCGTGGAAGGCGACGACCGTGCGAACGCCTTGCTGGCCTTCGAGTGGGCCACCCTGTCGGCCCTGCGGGTCGCGCTGCGCAACGGATCGGTATTCGTCGGGCACAGCTTCGCGTTTCGCAGCCAGGCGACGCTGCTGATTCCCGATGCGATCTGGCAGGCCCAGCGCAATCACTACTACGGCCACCTGAAGCTGCCGCAGGATCCCGAGGAATTCCTCGCCCCGGTCTGCGAGCATCTGAACGAAGGACTCGAACGGCTGCAGCAGGCGTCCGTGCACGGCGAGGTTCGTGTCGACAGGGCGATCCATCTCGACGCAGCGTCGGCACAGCGAGCGGAGCCGGCCATCGAGGCGTTGCGGCGCGCGATCTTTGGGACGCATCCCGATGGGCAGTTACCGCGCATCATTCTGGAAATCGATAGCGAGACCCGATTCAGCTGGCTACTGCTGGGCCGTGAACCTCGCTCCCGCATCGAGCTGCTGATGGTCTACGCCGCCGTGCTCGCCCACGGCACGTCGATGTCCGCCGCGGAAGTCGCCCGCATGGTGCCGGAGCTTTCGTCCGGAGCGATCCGGCAGATGATGCACCGTGTGGCCGACGAACGTGTGTTGCGGCAAGCCGCCGACGCGGTGCTCGAGTTCATGCACCGCCATCCGATTGGCGAACACTGGGGGCGAGCCGATCTTGCTTCGTCCGACATGATGTCGCTGGAAACCACCCGCACCGTGTGGCAGGCACGCGCCGATCCACGCCGGCGTACCGCATCGATCGGCATCTACACGCATGTGCGCGACCGCTGGGGGATCTTTTACGACCAGCCGATCATTCTCAACGAGCGTCAGGCAGGTGCCGCGATTGAAGGCGTGATCCGTCAGGAGGGGACTGATGACGTGGCGCAGCTCGCCGTCGACACGCACGGCTATACGGACTTCGCAATGGGGCTGGCCCGCGCGCTCGGCTTCGATCTCTGTCCGCGGCTCGCGCATCTGCGTGATCGGCGCCTGCATGTGCCGGTTGGCTTTGCCGTGCCGGATGGGTTGTCGGCCGTCGTCGACTGCGACGTGCGGCTCGAAGCAATCGGCGGAATCTGGGACGACTTCGTGCGCGTTGTCGCGTCGGTGCAAAGCGGTCACTGCACAGCCGTGCAGGCGCTGACGCGTTTCGGTTCAGCCGCACGCGGCCAGCCGCTATACGACGGCGGCGTCGCACTGGGCAGACTGTTCCGAACGATTTTCCTGATCGACTATTTCACGATGCCCGCGTTCCGCACCGAACTGCAGCACGTGCTCAATCGCGGTGAAGCACTACATACGGTGCAGCGCGCGATCCACCAGGGCAAGATCCCAGCTGAGCTCACGCGGCACCGTCATTCGATCATGGCCGTCTCATCGGCCCTGAGCCTGTTGACCAACGCCGTGCTGGCGTGGAACACGATGCACATGCAACAGGCGGTCGACCGCATCGAGACGCTTGGACAATTGCCGGTCCGACCGGAATACCTGCGGCGCATCGCGCCCACGTTTCTGGAGGGTATCAATCTGCGCGGCACCTTCGACTTCCCGGTGGCGGATTTCGCCGATCGCCTAATGCCGAGCGTCGCGATCAGCGAGCCAGTCCGCGGATCGCATCAGGCGCGTGGATAAGGCGGATCGGCGTGCGCTCATGAGACGGACTTTTCGTACGTTAAGGCCCATGCGACATGACGGCCCAGCCAATTGAGCCCGGACACGCGCCGCTTGCGGGCCTCTCTAACCAAGGAGCGATCCTCCCCTGGGCAAGCTGGTCTGCAAAGAACCGTGACGGCAACCGCTCTCCCGGCACGGCTTACAGCCAGCCGGCCCGCATTAGCGTGCGCTGATCCATATCAACCCGGGTAACGCGAAAGCGACGATTATTACCAAATTGGGCCGGGACTATCAAGTCGGCCGGACCATTGATCGACCTCAGGAGATCCGTCATGAAAAAACTCGTTGTTGCCGTCATCGCCGGCCTTGCTCTCAGCGGCCAGTTGCTGCCAGCAAGCGCAGCGGCACAAGGCACGCAGACGAAAAAAGCCACCCCGGCTCAGGTGCCAAACACCGCTGAATTCGACAAGCAACTGGCCCAAGTCCAGGAGCAGATGAAAGCGATGCAGGCTCAGATGGACCAGATCCGCCAGACGCAGGATCCGCAAGAGCGGCAGCGGCTTTTGCAGCAGCACCGGGCGACAATGCAAAGCGCCATGAACGCGATGCACGGACTATGGGGCCGGGCATGATGCGGCGGTCCTGGAATGATGGGCGGGCCAGGGATGATGGTGGAGCGGGCCCCGGCTGTTGCGGGGGCGGTTGGGGGCATATGGGCGGCTACTACTCCAACCTGACGCCCGAGCAGCTTCGGCGACGCCAGTACATGTCCGACCAGTATCTGAACATGCAGCAGCAGATGATGAACAATATGATGTGGAACCAGCAGTACTGGATGGGGCCGCCAGCTTCGTCGAAATAAATGCGGCCCCCGCCGCGAACGCGATCGAACCTCGTGGTGGAGTTCAAGGGGCTGCGCCTGCCGCACCGGTAAGCCGTCGATCGGCCGAAACGCTGATCTGAATCAATCGTCAATGCCGTCGTAGTCTTACCCTCAAGACGGATTGCCAGATCGAAGACAAGGCGGCGAAGGCAGTGTATGAAGCGAGGGTCTATGTTCAGGCTAAGCGCGCCAATTCTATTTGCCGGATTTGGCGCGCCGTTCGCACTCGGTCAAATCCCGCCCGGACCTCCCGGGCAGCCGAACTTCCAGTCTTCTGGTCCTGCAATTAACGATGCGGACCGCGGGGCGCGTCTTGCAGCAAGCAAGTGCGCGGCCTGCCATGGCGCCGACGGTAATAGCACGAACGCACAATACCCAAAACTGGCGGGCCAAAAAGCCGCCTACCTGTATTCGCAACTTTGGGCGTTCAAGGACGGATATCGCCGCTCGGAGGTCATGTCGGGCATCGCCGCGACGCTCTCCAACGCTGACATCGCCGACGCCGTAAGCTTCTTTAGTCAACAGTCGGTGCATCCGGATCCGGTCAAAGACCCTCGCTTAAGGGCCGATGGTGAGCGAATCTTTCTTTATGGTGCGCGTTCCGGAAGGGTACCCGCGTGCGCCATGTGCCACGGCTCGACCTCGCAAGCAGGCATGCCCATGATGGGAATGATGCCGATGATGGCTAATGTCCCAAGCCTGAACGGACAGCATTCTGCCTATATCGTCGATCAGTTAAACCGCTTCGCGAGCGGCGAGCGTCAGGCCATGATGATGGGCGGGATCGCCGCAGCCCTGAGCGACAGCGATAAAAAGGCGATCGCCGAGTTTCTATCCAACCTTCCGAGATGACTCGCCCTGCGCCGTGGCGATAGGGTCCGATATTCGATGCTTCATCTGGACCAACCAGGAGATATTCAGTGAATTATTATTTCGCCAAGACGCTACCGATCGACTTCGACGACGCAGTTCGCCGTACGACTGAGGTACTGAAGGCCGAAGGCTTCGGCATCGTCACTGAAATCGATATCCAGGACACCTTGAAGAGGAAGATCAACATCGATTTTCGCAGGTACCGCATCCTTGGTGCGTGCAACCCGGTCCTGGCTCACGAGGCGCTCCAGATCGAGGACAAGGTCGGGACGATGCTGCCCTGCAACGTCGTGGTCCAGGATATCGGTGGTGGGCGAACGGAAGTCGCTGCCATCGACCCCGTCGCCTCTATGCAGGCGATCGACAATCCTCGCCTCAAGGACGCGGCCGCGCGCGTACAGGCAAAGTTACGCAGGGTGATCGAGGGCCTCTAATTTTCAGAAGGAGCCACCGTGGTAGCCCCGGTCGCGGACACGACATACCCTGGCGCTGCCGCGGAGGCCTTCGCCGTCCAGATGCCGAGCCGCATCAGACTCAGCCCGAAGTGGGGAAATGCATCCGGTTCGCGGCGCCGGTGAACGCAAGGCGCAGATCGCGCGCGATTACGGGATCAGCCGCGAAACGCTGCACCAGTACCTTCGCTCGTTGAGGTGAACCGTGCCCCATCGCGTTTGAGCGGCGAAATCATTACGATCATAAAACAGATGGGATGTCGTCCAGAATGCCAGTTTCGTCGGCACCCTCAAGATGACCAATTGATCCACCTGGTAGATCCTGACGGCCATCGCTTTAGAAATCTGATGCGTCGAGCTTGATGCGCTCGCCGTGGCTGGGCAACTCGCGTCGACTTATCGCAAGCGCGATTTTTACCTTGTGGAGTTCGAATGTGGCAAGCAGCCGATCAGGGGTCGTTGTGGTAACACCGAACCTGTCGCGGATGACGGCTGCTGGGAGTTTGACTGCGGCGTATCCCCAGCCTTGCCCATATGCGGAGAATAGAAGGCCTGAGTCGTCACAGACAACGGGATGAGTGAGACAAGTGACCGAGCTATCCATCCCCCGTGGGGGCAGGTCTTGTGTCGAGCCTTCGGAATTCAACATAACAGTTGAAGATTCAAATGTTCTGTTCGCGGCAGCGCCGAGGTAACGTCAGCATTCTGGGCGGGAAGGGATGCATAGCGCAGTCTCATGTGCGACCGCGCTGAGCGCCCAGCAAGGCGCATGTCCGGTCGCGCGATCTACCTGTATACCCGGCATCGTTGTGTCCGGCTATCCGGGCATCTTGAAATTCCTCAAGGTTTGCCCTACACCAAAACCAACGATTCAATAAATATAGAAATTTGTGCGCCGCACTGCAAAGGAATTGTTGCGGTCGTCACGACCTCGATCGGAATCCAATTCGGACACGCATTCAAACGACCCGTTCGTCCGATGCCGCCACGGAGGCGACCATGAGTCTGAACCGCAGACAATTCCTCAAACTCACGGGTGGAGCCGCCACCGCGGCAACCGTTGCCGGCGCGCCGTCAGCGCGGGCCGCCCAGGCGGATGCAGGGCGAACGACTTTGCCCTATACCCCCAAGGTGATTGTCCGCGCCGGGCAACTGCGAGAGAACGTCCCGCTCGCCTTCACCTTCCCGGATGCCTCTTCGCCGTGCGCCGTCGTCAAGATGGGCACGCCCGTGCCTGGCGGCGTCGGCCCTCAGCGAGATATCGTCGCGTTCAGTGTGTTGTGCACGCACATGGGCTGCCCGGTTTCGTATGACGCGGCCACGCGCGAATTCAAGTGCCCATGCCACTTCAGCACCTTCGATGCCGAAAAAGCTGGCCAGATGGTTTCGGGGCAGGCAACCGAGAAGCTCCCCGCGATCGTGCTCGACTACAACGCCAGCGATGGCACGGTGCGAGCGATCGCCGTGGATGGATTGATCTACGGCCGCCAAGCCAATCTCCTGTAGAGAGGACGATCATGGCTACCAACAAGGATCGGGTGGCGCTCCCGCCCGTTCAAGCCCAGCGGACAAATCTGACCTGCCATTTCTGCATCGTCGGATGCGGATACCACGTGTTCAAATGGCCAGAAAACACCGAAGGCGGGCGCGCACCGAATCAGAACGCCTTGGGGTTGGACTTCCGCAAACAGTTGCCGCCGCTATCGATCGTCATGACGCCGGCCATGCAGAACACGATCACCGACAAGGACGGGCGCCGGTACAACATCATGGTCGTGCCGGACAAGGCGTGCAGCGTCAATCGCGGCTTGTCGTCGACGCGCGGCGGACAGCTCGCGAAGGTGATGTACAGCCCGGATGGCGGCGTCGCCAAGGAGCGCCTGCGCAGCCCCCGCGTCTATCTGGCCGATCAGTGGATGGACACGAGCTGGGACGATGCGCTAGCGCTGTACGCGGGCCTCGCCAAGAAAATTCTTGATCGCGACGGCCCGTCAGGACTGGCATTCGACTGCTTCGATCACGGCGGTGCCGGCGGCGGCTTCGAGAACACGTGGGGCACGGGCAAGCTGATGTTCACGGCGCTAAAGACGCCGCTCGTGCGCATCCACAACCGGCCGGCCTACAACTCCGAGTGCCATGCCACGCGGGAAATGGGCATCGGCGAGCTGAACAACAGCTACGAGGACGCCGAACTGGCCGACGTCATCATGGCGATCGGCTGCAATTCGTACGAAACGCAGACCAACTATTTCCTTGCTCACTGGATGCCGAACCTGCAAGGGCAGACGCTCGACAAACGCAAGCAGCGCTTCCCCGGCGAGAGCATCGAAGCGGCCAGGATCATCTTCGTCGACCCGCGCCGCACCACCACGGTCGCGATCGCCGAGCACATCGCCGGCAAACAGAACGTCTTGCATCTGGACATCGAGCCTGGCACCGACATCGCGCTGTTCGACGGTCTGCTGACCTACGTGGTCGACCAGGGATGGCACGACAAGGCGTTCATCGCGGCATACACGAACGGGTTCGACGATGCGGTGCGGACCAATCGCCTGTCGCTGGACGAGACCAGCCGTATCACCGGCGTTTCGGTCGAACGGCTGAAGCAGGCGGCCGACTGGGCCTATAAGCCGAAGGCGTCTGGCCATCGGCCGAGGACCATGCATGCGTACGAGAAAGGCATCATCTGGGGCAACGACAATTACCTGATCCAGTCCGCGCTGGTCGACGTCGTGCTGGCGACGCACAACGTGGGCCGCCGCGGCACCGGCGTCGTCCGGATGGGCGGGCACCAGGAGGGCTACACACGCCCGCCGTATCCCGGGAACACCAAAATCTACGTCGATCAGGAGATCATCCACGGCAAGGGCATGATGTACACCGCGTGGGGCGCGAATCCGTTCCAGACGACCTTGAACGCGGAGGAGCACCGCGCGGTCATTCTGCATCGCGCCGGTATTGTGCGGGAGGCGATGTCGCGCGAGCGCGGCGCGTCGACCGCGCAGCTTGTGGATGTCGCCTATGACGCGGTGAAGAACAAGGGTGGGCTGTTCTTCACGAATATCAATCTGTACCCGACCAAGCTCGCCGAAGCCGCCCACCTGATGCTGCCGGCGGCTCATCCGGGCGAGATGAACCTGACGTCGATGAATGGCGAGCGACGCATGCGTCTGTCGGAGCGCTTCATGGATCCGCCCGGATCCGCGCTGCCGGATTGCCTGATTGCGGCCGCCATTGCGAACACGCTCAAGCAGATGTACGAGGCCGAGGGCAAGCACGACATGGCTGCGCGCTTCGGCGGCTTCGACTGGAAAACCGAGGAAGACGCGTTCAACGACGGCTTCCGCCAGGCCGGGCAGGCCGGGGTTGGCCCAATCGACAGTCAGGGCGGCAAGACGGGCAATCTGGTGACCTACGCGCGGCTTCGCGCGATGGGCAACAACGGCGTGCAATTGCCGGCCAAGTCATATGAGGGAGGCAAGCTGATCGGAACCGAAATGCTCTACACGGACGGCAAGTTCGACACGGCCGACGGCAAGGCGCAGTTCAAGCCGGCCAAATGGACCGGCTTGCCGAAGCCGGTTGCCGATCAGAAGGCGAAGTACCGGTTCTGGATCAACAACGGCCGCGTCAACGAAGTCTGGCAGACGCTTTACCACGATCAGTACAACGAGTTCGTGCGCGAACGCGTACCGATGGCTTTTCTCGAGCTCAACCCGGACGACGCGCACTCGCTCGACATCACGTCCGGCGATGTCGTCGAGGTCTTCAACGACTATGGTTCGACCTACGCGATGGCCTACCTCGAGCCGTCGATCAAACGCGGCCAAACCTTCATGCAGTTCGGGCATTTCAACGGCATCATGGGCAACGTGACGACCCCTTGGACCGACCGCAACGTCGTGCCGTACTACAAGGGAACGTGGGCCAACCTGCGCCGGGTGGGGGACGTGCAGGACTTCAAGGAGACTGTGAGCTTCAAGAGCCGACGAATTGATGTGACCTGAGACCAGTCAGTCGCATGCTGCGCGGAGGCTATTGCAAAGCAGTGTGGCTGGTGTCCGACATGCCGCCCAAGTGTCCGCTCACGGGGCGGCATATGCCGGACACACGTTATGCTCAGTGCGTCAGAGCCTTCGATGCCACGCCCTTGATGGCACTGATGACGCTTTCAACATTGGCGTCCGGATGCGGACGGGTGATGACGAACAACGTCTGTTCGATCTTGCTGTCATTCGGGATCACGCGTACGTCAGCGCGCTGGCTCGCCGGAAGAGCGGAACTCATGAAGCCGATTGCGCCCGGCGTCGCTGCGACCACCGCGGGGATCTGGCTGGCAAGATCGACGACCTTGGTTGCGGTCGGGAAGTCCTTGCCATCGAGCAGATTGCGGTTGATCTCGGTCCGCATGGCGCCCGTGCTCTGCTCCGACACGCGAATGACCGGCTGATCGGCCCCGCCAATCTCCTTCCAGTTCGCGATCTTGCCGGTCAGCAGGCCGACGAGTTGGCTCTGCGACAGATGAGCGACCTTGTTCGACGGGTTCACGATGAAGAGGACCTCGGCATGACCGAGATTCACGACATTGAACTCATTCTGATCGATCTTCAGCCCTTTCAGGTTGGGCGTCTTGCCGAGTTGCTCGGCCACGTCCTTGAACGGGGCCGAGGTCATGGCGATATCGGCCGAGAACCCGATGAGATCGGTCAAGCCCTCCCCGGAGTTGCTCGCGGTGACCTTCAGCTTTTGGCCCGACAAGCGTTCGATATCCGCCGCATAGGGCGTAATCAACACGCTGTTGACCGTGGTGGAGCCGCGAACATCCACGGTATCGGCCAGGGCAGAGAGCGACTGCGTGGCAACCAGAGCGATAGCAGCGGACAGAATGAGACGCTTGAGGCGCATTTTGGTTTTGCTCCAAAGTGGGTATGGGCTGCCCCGATCCGGGCGATTCAGGTCGGGGCCATGTTGCAACACGTAACATTTGCAACATTCAATAATTGTTGAATTGTTAAATGACAGACGTGTGTCTCGGGCAGCTCCGGCCCAGATGTGTCGAGCGCCAGATCAGGAATTGACATGGCGCAAACCTGAACTTCGTTTAGCATTACGTCCCATGGACAAAAGCACGGCGACCACTGTCTTCGAATCACTCTCGTCTGGCGTTCGACTGGACGTGTTCCGGCTGCTCGTTCGGAAGGGCGAAGAGGGAATGGTCGCGGGCGATATCCGAGTCGCGCTCGACATCCCGCCCACGAATTTGTCTTTCCACCTCAAGGCCATGACCCATGCCGGGTTGATCCATGCAACGCAGGAAGGACGTTTTCTGCGCTACCGCGCCAACCTCGGCATGATGATTGACTTGGTCGCCTATCTCACCGAGGAGTGCTGCGGCGGCCAACCGGACCGTTGTGGAGACTTTGATGTGCACGCCATCTGCCCGGAGTGCACCGATCAACACGAGCTGGATGGCCAATGACGCTTCCCGCGTGATCGCGGAGCGTATCTGCTGCACCCGGTCGCGCCCGTAGCGGCGCAGGCAACAAGATCCGATCGGCATCGGCCCTTCAGGCAATCCACTTGTCATCGAAAGTGGCGACCCACGCGCGTCAGCGAAGCAAAAATCAGGGTTGTGCTTTCTCCAATATTTCAACTATCATCGAAACATGGAAACAAATTTTGTCGTTCGCGCTCTCGGCGCCTTGGCTCAGGAGTCCCGGCTGGCCGTCTTTCGATTGCTTGTGGAGGCCGGTCCGGGTGGAATGCCTGCCGGTCAGATCGCCGAACGGCTGGGCATCGCGCCGTCGTCTTTGTCCTTTCATATGAAAGAACTGACCTATTCGAATCTGGTGACGGTCGAGCAACGTGGCCGCTTCATGATCTATTCGGCAAATTACGCAACGATGAACGGTCTGCTGGGCTTTCTGACCGAAAACTGTTGCGGGGGCAATCCCTGCACGCCTGTCCGTCCGAACGCTTGCAAGACTTCACAGAAGGACGAGTCGTGAAACGTCTGCACATCCATGTTTCCGTCGAAGATCTGACGGCCAGCATCCGGTTCTACTCGGCGCTTTTTGCGAGCCGGCCGACGTTCAGAGAAGTCCACGTCGCGTCGGCTGATGAACCACAAACGGATGCTTCGGCTTGCTACATATCAACCCATGGCAAGCCGATCGGCGTGCCAGTGGATTCTTCCTCCTCCTGCTGAGGTTCGACCATGAGCGACAAGCGCTACAACGTACTGTTCGTTTGCACCGGCAATTCCGCGCGCTCGATTTTGTCCGAAGCGCTGATGAACCAGCTCGGCGAAGGGCGCTTTGTGGCCTATTCGGCAGGCAGTCACCCGAAAGGCGAGGTGAATCCCTTCGCGCTGCGCGAGCTCGAACGCTGGCATCTGCCGACAGACGGATATCGAAGCAAGAGCTGGGACGAGTTTGCCCAGTCCGATGCACCCACGCTGGACTTCGTCTTTACCGTCTGCGACAAAGCCGCCGGCGAAGTCTGCCCGGTATGGCCAGGGCAGCCCATGACCGCGCATTGGGGGGTACCCGACCCGGCCGAGGTGGAAGGTTCCGACGAACGCAAGCAGCAAGTCATGCACGAGGTTGCACTGACGCTGAAGCGCCGCATCGACCTGCTGCTGTCGGTGCCGATCGCCAAACTCGATAACGTCGCGCTCCAGAAAGCCGTGCGCGACATTGGACAACAGTGAAATTCCACCTATGACCACGAACGTATTGATCCTCTGCACTCACAACTCGGCGCGCAGCGTGCTGGCGGAAGGGATGCTCAATCATTGGGCCAGGAAGCTCGACAAGGACGTGCGCGCCTACAGCGCCGGTAGCGCGCCGAGCGGTCGGCTCAATCCGTTCGCGCTGGAAGCGCTGACCGGCGCCGGCGTCGACGTCAGCGGCTATCGCAGCAAGAGCTGGGACGAATTCGTCGGCGATGGCGCGCCTGAAATGCACGTCGTCGTTACGGTATGCGATAGCGCGGCGTCGGAGACGTGTCCGTACTGGCCAGGCAGTCCGGTCAAGGTCCACTGGGGCTATGCCGACCCATCGAATGCCGTGGGTGGCGATGAAGGCAAGCGGCTGGCGTTCGAACTGACACGTCAGGCGATCGGCTATCGGATGCTGCAGTTGCTGATGCTGCCGCTCGATCGTCTCGACCACGCCGCGCTCCAGCGCGCGCTGACCGAGATCTCGCAAAACTGAGCCGTCGCATGGCGGCTCGCCGAGCGGCGCGCCGCCAGCCCTTCAGGACCGATCCCTCTTCTTCGAGCAGTCCAATGAATACGTCAAACGTCGCCCCTCAGGGAAAAGCCGTCGCAAAGCCCGCCATCAATTTCTTCGAACGCTATCTGACCGTCTGGGTTGCCCTGTGCATCGTCGTCGGCATTGCGCTCGGCCAGGCGTTGCCCGACCTGTTCCAGCGCATCGGCCGACTGGAGTACGCGCAGGTCAATCTGCCGGTCGGCCTGCTGATCTGGGTGATGATCATCCCGATGCTCGTCAAGGTCGACTTCGGCGCGTTGCACGAGGTCCGTCAGCACATCAAGGGAATCGGCGTCACGCTCGTCGTGAACTGGCTGGTCAAGCCGTTCTCGATGGCGTTTCTCGGTTGGCTGTTCATCCGGCATCTGTTCGCGCCGATGTTGCCGGCCGACCAGCTCGACAGCTACATTGCCGGCCTCATCTTGCTGGCGGCCGCGCCGTGCACGGCCATGGTGTTCGTCTGGAGCCGGCTGACCGGCGGAGATCCGTTGTTCACCCTGTCGCAGGTGGCGTTGAACGACAGCATCATGGTGATTGCCTTTGCGCCGCTCGTGGGCCTGTTGTTGGGCATCTCCGCTATTACCGTGCCGTGGGCCACACTGGTCACGTCCGTCGTGCTCTATATCGTCATTCCGGTGATTCTCGCGCAGATCTTGCGTAAGGCGCTGCTGTCCAAGGGGCAAGCCGCATTCGATGCGGCGATGGCCAAGATCGGCCCTTGGTCGATTACCGCGCTGCTGGCCACGCTGGTGCTGCTGTTCGCGTTCCAGGGTGAAGCGATCCTGAAGCAACCGCTCGTGATCGCGCTGCTCGCCGTGCCGATCCTGATCCAGGTGTTCTTCAATTCGGCCCTCGCTTACTGGCTCAACCGCGCCGTCGGCGAAAAACACAATATCGCGTGCCCCTCGGCGCTGATCGGGGCATCCAACTTCTTCGAGCTGGCAGTCGCCGCCGCGATCAGCCTGTTCGGCTTCAACTCCGGCGCCGCGCTGGCGACGGTCGTGGGCGTGCTGATCGAAGTGCCGGTCATGTTGCTGGTGGTGCGCATCGTCAACCAGTCCAAGGGCTGGTACGAGTGCGCTTGAACAAGTACAGGAATCAAGACATGACTGACATCACGATCTATCACAATCCGAATTGCGGCACGTCGCGCAACACGCTGGCGATGATACGCAACTCGGGCGCCGAGCCGCGCGTTGTCCACTACCTCGAAACGCCGCCGAGCCGTGGTGAACTGGTCGACCTGATCGCGGCGATGGGCGTCCCGGTGCGCGACGTGCTGCGTCGCAAAGGCACCCCGTACGACGAACTGGATCTCGACAACGCGAAATGGAGCGATGCGGATCTGATCGGCTTCATGCTCGATCACCCGATCCTGATCAACCGTCCGATCGTGGTCACGCCGCTGGGCACACGCCTCTGCCGCCCGTCTGAAACGGTCCTCGACCTGTTGCCGAATCCGCAAACAGGGCCGTTCACCAAGGAAGATGGCGAAGTCGTGATCGATGCGGAGGGCAAGCGTGTCTGACCACCTGAACGACTTGCCGCAGGTCGACGCCACGCTGTTTCGTGTGCCGGAAGCCAGTCAATTGCGCACGCCCGCGCCATCGACCCATCCGCCCCGGTTCCTGCTTCTCTACGGATCGCTGCGCGAGCGTTCGTTCAGCCGCCTGCTGATCGAAGAAGCGGCGCGCCTGCTCACAGCCATGGGCGGTGAGGTGCGCGTCTTCAATCCGAGCGGCTTGCCGTTACCCGACGATGCGCCGGAGAGCCACCCGAAGGTGGTCGAGCTTCGTGAACTCGTGCAGTGGTCGGAGGGCATGGTGTGGTGTTCGCCGGAGCGACACGGTGCGATGACCGGGATCATGAAGTCGCAGATCGACTGGATTCCTTTGTCGGTCGGCGCCGTTCGACCGACTCAAGGCAAAACGCTCGCCGTCATGCAGGTGAGCGGTGGCTCGCAGTCGTTCAACGCGGTGAACCAGATGCGCGTGCTGGGGCGCTGGATGCGCATGCTGACAATTCCCAACCAGTCTTCGGTTGCGAAGGCATTCATGGAATTCGACGACGTGGGCAGGATGAAACCGTCCGCCTACTTCGATCGGGTCGTGGATGTCATGGAGGAACTGGTCAAATTCACCTTGCTGACCCGCGACATCGGTGCATATCTGGTGGATCGCTATAGCGAACGCAAGGAAAGCGCCGAGGAGCTTGCGCGGCGGGTGAATCAATCGAATATCTGAAGAGACAGGCGCGGGATTCGTCGCAGTAACCGGGTTATACGCAGGCGCTCGCGATTACCAACGCGGTCCACGAGCGAAAGTGGGAAGCATTCAGCGCTTGGTGAGGCACCGTGCCTCATCGTTCAACCTGAGCACACGCGTTACGCTATTGCCATGAGAGGAAATACGATGAAAAAGCTCGAAGTATTTGATCCCGCGATGTGTTGTTCGACGGGCGTATGCGGCGTCGACGTCGACCCCGTACTGGCGCAATTCGCCGCCGATCTGAAGTGGGTCGAAGCGCACGGCGTGACCGTGGCTCGCTACAACCTCGGCCAGGCGCCCGAAGCGTTTGCGGCCAACGCCGCAGTGGTCAAGGAAATGGAAGCCGGCATGGATCGCCTGCCCATTCTCGTGGTCGACGGCCATATCGTGTCGACCGGGATGTATCCGTCTCGGCAACAACTGACGCAGAAACTCGGCATTACGCTGGCGACCGGGGAAAAACCGCACGTCAAGGCGGGCAGCTGCTGTTCGCCGGGCTCCGGCTGCTGCTGAGGAGCATCCATGTCCCTGCCCGATACGCAAACCCGCTATCTGTTCTTCACCGGAAAAGGCGGCGTCGGCAAGACGTCGCTGTCCTGTGCCACCGGCCTGGCGATGGCCGATGCCGGGAAGAAGGTGCTCATCGTCAGCACCGACCCGGCCTCCAACCTCGACGAGGTCCTCGGTGTGGGCTTGAGTCAGTTGCCAACTGCCGTGCCCGGGGCGCCGGGCCTGTTCGCGCTGAACATCGACCCGGAGGCAGCCGCGCACGCGTATCGGGAACGCATGGTCGGACCGTATCGCGGCATCTTGCCTACCGCGGCGATCCGAAACATGGAGGAGCAGTTTTCCGGGGCCTGCACGGTCGAGATAGCGGCCTTCGACGAGTTCTCCAAGCTGCTCGGCGACCCGGCGGTGACAGCCGATTTCGACCACGTGATCTTCGATACGGCACCCACCGGGCACACGCTGCGCCTGTTGACGCTGCCGTCGGCGTGGAACGAGTTCATCTCGTCGTCGACGGGGGGCGCCTCCTGCCTGGGGCCATTGGCCGGTCTGGAGAAGCAGAAGGCGCTGTACGCGGCGACCGTCGAGCGCTTGTCGAGCGCAACGGAAACCACCGTCGTGCTGGTCAGTCGGCCGGAAGTCGCCGCGCTGCGCGAAGCGAACCGCACGCGGCACGAACTCGCAGAGCTGGGCGTTCGCAACCAGATGCTGGCGATCAACGGTCTGTTTGCCACCGACCGGCACGACGACGCGATCGCGACGGCCATGGCTGAGCGCGCGCAACAGGCGCTGGCCGACATGCCGCGCGAGCTGGCCGGCTTGCCGCAGACGCGAATTCCGTTTCTGCCGCGCGGCACGGTGGGGCTGGATGCGTTGCGCGACATGGCGCAGCCCGAGCGCGTCCGGATGCCGTCGGACTGCCGGATGCCCGAAACGACGTTGCCGCCCGGCCTGGGGGGCCTCGTCGACGAGCTGTCGATCGTCGGCCACGGCGTAATCATGACGATGGGCAAAGGCGGGGTGGGCAAGACCACGGTGGCCGCTGCGATCGCTGTTGCGCTGGCCCAGCGTGGGCACGATGTGATCCTGTCAACGACTGACCCCGCCGCGCATGTCGCCGCGACAATCGACGGCGTCGTGCCTGGCCTGACGGTCACCCGCATCGACCCGGCGCATGAGGTCCGGCAATACACCGAGGAAGTGCTCGCGAAAGCGGGAACCGCCCTCGATGCCGGTGGCCGAGCGATGCTCGAAGAGGATCTCCGCTCGCCCTGCACGGAAGAAATCGCGGTGTTCAGGGCGTTCGCACGTGCGGTGGATCAAGGCAAGTCCGGATTTGTGGTCCTCGACACGGCGCCCACCGGCCACACCATTCTGCTGCTGGACGCCGCTGAGGCCTATCACCGCGAAGTGATGCGCACGCAGGGCGACATGCCGGAGTCGGTCCGTCAACTGCTACCGCGCTTGCGAGATCCCGATTACACCCGAATCCTGATCGTCACGCTGCCGGAAGCGACCCCGGTTCACGAGGCGGAGCGCCTGCGGGCCGACCTCGCGCGCGCCGGTATCGAACCTTATGCGTGGGTCATCAACCAGTCGCTGCTGGCCAGCGGCACGACCGATCCGCTGCTATGTCAGCGCGGCACCTACGAGGTGCCGTTCGTGCGCCGGGTAGCGGACGACCTGGCGCCGCGGACCGCGCTAATCCCGTGGCTTGCCGAGGCCCCGGTCGGGGAGGCGGGCCTCGAGCAGGTGATCACATCGCGGATGAACACGTAGCGTCCGTAGGAGCAACCCCATGAAAGCGCTTCCGATTCTGTGGCAACGACTCGTCACCAGCGGAAAGACCTGCCCGCGTTGCGCCGACACCGGCGAGGAAGTGAACCGGGCAATCCGGCAACTCCGAGAAATCCTGTTGCCGCTCGGGATCGAGCCAGTATTGGAAAGGCGCGAGATCGACGAGGCGACCTTCAAGGCCACCCCCGCCGAATCCAATCGTATCTGGATTGCCGGCAAGCCGATGGAAGCATGGTTGAACGGCACGGTCGGCAGTAGCCGTTGCTGTTCCGTCTGCGGCGATACCGAATGCCGTACCGTGGAGGTCGAGGGTGCGAGCTACGAGGTCATTCCGGAGGCGCTGCTCGTGAAGGCCGGGTTGATTGCGGCCTTGACGCTCAATGCCCAAGGTAGCAAGCAGGATCCGAGTTAGACGATGGGATGGAAACGCATGCCAACGCACGTTGACGTCGTGGTGATCGGGGGCGGCCAAGCCGGGCTCGCCACCGCATACTTCCTGCGCCGCGCGGGGATCGACTACATCGTGCTGGATGACCAAAGCGCGCCCGGCGGCGCTTGGCGTCACACGTGGGAATCCCTGCACCTGTTCTCGCCAGCGGAGTGGAGTTCACTGCCGGGCTGGCAGATGCCGACCTCGCAGGATACCTATCCGTCGCGCAACGACGTCATCGACTATCTGGTGAACTACGAGCATCGTTACCACCTCCCGGTACAACGCTCCGTTCATGTCGAAGCCGTTTCTCGCACCCGCGAGGGATTGCTTGTCACCACGGATCGTGGTGAGTGGCTTGCCCAAGCGGTCGTAAGCGCGGCCGGCACCTGGAGCGCTCCCTATATCCCGGACTATCCCGGACGCGAGCTCTTTCGCGGTCGCCAGGTGCATTCGGCGCAGTATCGCAATCCGGACGATTTGCGCGGACAAAACGTGCTGGTCGTTGGCGGCGGCAATTCGGGGGCGCAGATCCTGGCGGAGATATCGACGGTCTGCAACGCCACCTGGGTGACGTTGCATGAACCAGTGTTTCTTCCCGATGACGTCGACGGTCGGATCCTGTTCGAACGCGCGACCGCCAAATGGAAAGCCCTCCGCGACGGTCAGGCGACGGGGGTTGCGGTGGGCGGGTTGGGCGACGTCGTGATGGTACCGCCCGTGCGAGACGCGCGTGCGCGAGGCGTGCTGCACGCCGTGCGGCCGTTCGCGCGATTCGATGCAGACGGCGTCGTGTGGGCGGATGGCACGCACTCCCGCGTCGACGCCGTGATCTGGTGCACCGGCTTCCGTCCCGCGCTCGGCCATCTCGATGCGCTGCAGATCCGAGACGCTGACGGGCTGGTGGCGACGGACGGCACCCGCGCCAGGGATGAGCCACGCTTATGGCTGGTCGGCTATGGCGAATGGTGCGGCGCTGCGTCGGCCACGCTCATTGGTGTGATGCGTAGCGCACGTGACACGGTCCGCGAAATTGCCGAATATCTGCGTCCGACTCAAGAGCAAGTAGCTTCAGCTCCGCCCTCCATGTCAGGAGGGGGCGTTCATTGACCGTAGGTGTACGGGCAACAGCGCGTTCAGGCACGCGAAATACTCGTCCATAAACGCTTGGTCGACGCCGCGGCAAACCAGTTCTGCAACGTGTGCATCAACGGCCTCGCGAAGCTTCGCCGAGAACTCAGGCGAGTCCTGTATCAGCGGCAAAGCGGAGCAAAGCAACGTGGTAACCGCCTCCGTTTGTGCTCGTGTGTGTGCAGCGTAGCGCCAGAGCTTGGCTATTTCGTGCTCGTTGTCTTCCAAGGAACTCCTCCGATTCATCGCTGATCTTCGCTGGCGAGTCTGCGCGTTTCAACGGGCTTGCGCTTGATATGCATCAACTGAGCAGGATCAAAACTGGACGCTCTATCTGCACGGCGGAACGCCGTCAGACGCGGACATTCGAGTCATTCAGTGTGCGGAGGCGGCACTGGAGCGGTGCACGGCCCGCGCTGAACACGGCGAAACTTGGATCATGCTCGACACGGACAAGGCGCCGATCGAGCGGGTGCTGCGGATTCGTAACGAGCAGCGCGCGACGACGCCCACGCATCGTTATCTCGACACAGCTGACAAGCGGAACCGGTTCCGGTTCGAAGGGCTGAAGTCACCGATTTCGGCCGTGCCGCGCACTGAAAGCTAGTCGCTCGAAAACGCGCGATCAACGAACGCGCGCAACTGCGACAAATCGGTTTTTGCGTAAGCGGCGGTGGTCTGGATCGACGCGTGGCCGAGCAGAGCCTGCGCAGCCGGTAATGGCACCTGTCGGTCGACCACTAATGTCCGTGCGTAGGCGTGGCGCAGCCAGTGCGGCGACGCACGGCGCAGCGTCGCCGCGCCACCCGGATCGGTGTACTCGAGCGTCGCAGCCGCCGCCACAAAGATCGCCTTCACTTCATCGTACAGGCCCGAGCTTTGCAGCGAGCCGCCCTTGAGGCCATGAATCAGTGCCACGCGCTCGCCGGATTCGGGATGTGCCGGCAAGCCACGCAGCTGTCGGTACGCCTGCAGCACCGACACGCAGCCCTGCGGCAGCGGGATGGCGCGGGTTTTCTGCCCTTTACCATATACGTGCAAGGTCCAGCGGCCGTCGGACTCCACTTCAGCGACGGGAAGTTTCTGATCGTCGGACCAGACCAACTCGACGAGGCGCACACCCGCGTAGCGATACAGCATCCAGATAGCCCGGCGCCGTGCAGCCACGACGGGATCGATATCAGCCATTACCTCGTTGACCTTCGCGTCACAAGCGGCGAGCTGTGCGGCCGTCAGTATGCGGCTGGAGGCGAGGCCGACATGCCGACGTTGCCCACGCACCAGGCCGGCGGCCGGATTCGCGGTCAGATAGCCGGTCTCAGTCCAGTACCGGAACAGGCTGGCGACGACCGCAAGCGCGCGCGCTTGCGACGCCGCCGTCAGGCTTCGCGCGTCATCCTCGTTGACGTCGCGTGCGGGATGATGCAGCGCGCGTCGGTACGCGAGCAGATCGTGACGAGTCAGATCCGAGAACGGCCCCAGTTCATGCGCGATACACCACGCCGCAAGGCGACAGATCTCCGTCACATACGCCCGCGTCGTATGTGTCGACCGACTCCCGCGATCGCGCAGGAACAGGACGATCGCCTGTGCATCGTCGCCGACGCCGAGCGTATTCGTCGCGCTGCCCGGATTCGCATAGCGGCCCGCACGCGCCACCCACTGCAGGAGGGTCCCCGAGAGGCCAGCAACAAGCAGGGACTCCTGTTTTCCCTCACCAATGGTCGACGTGGAGACGTCGCCCGGGTCGCGTTTGAACCGGCGCGCGTGCGCGCGCAGTACCCGTTCCACGATCGTTTCTGGCGCGGGTGCTTCGGTAGCCGGCACCGCCCGCGCGCGCCCGCGATCCCAGTATTCGACCGCGGTCGACTGGTCGAGGAGCAGTCGCATCACCGCCGGCTTCGCGGCCTTCGCTTCTGCGAGCGACGGATAACGTTGCTTGACAGTCGCGAGGGTCCAGCGCGTATAGACGACATGGCCGAGCGCGTCGGTCAGATACGCGGTGACGGCGTCCGCCTCGCCGGGCAACCGTTGAGGCGGTGTCGCACCAATGTCGATCCAGTCCGCAAAGCTCATTGGCGAAAGACACTCGAACAGGTACTCAAGGGGCAGCTCGCGTTACTTGCTCTTGCGTTTCGCGGCCGTGCCGCTGGCGGTGCGTTTGGCACTTGCGAGACCGGTGTGCGTGGTGGCCCGACTCGGTTTCGGCGCGATGTCACGCAGCAAATCGCCGAGCTGGGCATGTTGCTGCGCGTTGACGGCTTTCAGCGCGAGGGCTTCGCCAACCGCCTGCTGTCGGGCTTCGCGTTCGTGGGCAAGCTCACCATCCAGCCGGTCGCGTTCGGCCTCGAGCGCGGCAATCCGGCGCTCGGCGAATTTGAGCTGCGAGGCGGACTGCGCGTGTTCTTTTTTCAGGGCCTCGCGCTGGTGCGCGGTTTCCTGCAGCAACTGCTTCGACAGCGCTTCGTAGCGGTGCTGCGCGGCCGCCAGCGCTTCCACATGGGCCCGGTCGAGCTCGGCATGCTTGGTCACCGCCGCATCCAGTGCGGCCTGGCGCTCGACGGCCGCGGCGTCGAGTGTCGCGCAGCGCTCGTGTACGAGCGCGTGCTGCGCGCGCACATCCGCCAGCTCGGCGTCGCGTGCCGTCAGCGCCGACCGCAACTCCGTGATTTCCTGCCGCAGCAATTCGACCCGCATCTCGGCGTCGGTGCGGGCAGCCTCGGCTGCGTCGATCGCCTCCTGCGCCTCGCGCTTGAGTCGCACGACATCGTCCAGCTGAACGGCCACGGCCGCCTGCCAAAGCGCGTGCATCTGTTCGGCGATTTCGGGCGGAAGGCCGGGTATCGCGATTTCGCTGAGCCCGGACCGCACGACCTCGGCCTCGATGGCGTTCAGTGCGCGCGACAGTGTGGCGGGGTCGCCGGCGCCGAGCCGCGCCCGCAGCTTACGGACGGACACCAACTTCCGGAAGCGGGCGCCGGTTGCTGGCGTCGCATCGCCGGCCTCGGCCAGCATCGCAAGCACCGTGGAACGGATCTGGTCGGGGGTAGTGGTAGCCGGACGAGGCATGACGGGCTCCGGAAAGGAAACAGGCGGAATTTTCGCCTATTATTCCATACGACTCTAACGCTAGAAAACGCTATTTGACGCTGAATTAAAGATGCTATCGTCGATAAGTTTTCTTATCGCGGCCATGCAGCTCCCAAAGCACTGGCCAACGCATGACAGCGCCGATCGGGGCAGCGAGAAAGTGTTGAGGAACGTTGGAAAGACCAGTCAGGAAGTGGTTGATTTGATTAGTTATTATTTTGGGGGCTGACCGCTAGGCCTTGTCGCAGCTAGATCGCCTTACCCCGGTAAAGCGCACGGAAATCAAGGGGAGGCCGGTAACGCGTTTCGTTGGCAGGACTACGGCCAGACCGCTGACGCCGTGGTGCACGAGTTACGGGCGGCGGAATCCGGCGAACCTGGGCGAAGTTCCGTACGACACCTGGCCACAGTAATCGCGCAAACCTGCGATGACGGACCGGAATCGGCGTTGCTTTATGAGCGTGCAGCTGGCGACGCAGTGCGCGCCTACGCGTCTTGCTAAACAGGGAAAACGCTCGTGCTCGATGCGCGGGCCATACAGGAAAACATCGTGACGAAATCGGGGCGCCCAAATCCGGACTTATTGCCCGACGGCGACTACTGGGCAACATGCCGCGAACGAAATGAGATGTCAGCTGCCATCAACGGCCATAGCGCCGTGTTTCCGCAAGCCCGGATGACCGTCGCAAAAGGTTGGGCAGTTTTCTACCGTAACGGGGAAGAAGTCTGGACCTGCAATGCACGGTACGCGGCGGCGAACTTCAACATTCAGAAGGCGTAGGAAAACTATGGCAGCGATTCGCAAACTAGCTAAACGCATCTCACTGGCGAACTATCGTCGCTCCGCCGCGACAGCACGGCTTCGCGTCGCTCTGTCGATGGAGACGGAATCGTTGGCAGGCGGCGAAGCGTTGGCGGCCTTTGCCGCGCAGGCGCGGCGCTATCGCCCGCATGTCGTGGTGCCGACGCAGGATTTGAGCGTGCTGCAAGCTCACTACGCGAAGTAGGCAATGGAAAACAAACTGCCCGCCTGGACGTTGCTGCTGTCGCTGTTCTGGTGCGTCATCCCGTTGTCGATCCTATGGGCGTGCAGAGACGCGGGCTTGTCGTGGTGGATCGGCGGGCCGGCCGCAGTTGTAGTCGCGGTGGGCGGCGTCTTTTTGGACCGTGCCATCGAGCGCAAGTACCGGCAAAAGCAACGTACCAACTGACACGGAAAAAATCATGGATAAACAGGCTCTGCCTTCGCTGCTTGGTGACTTTACGCGGATTCTGCGCAGTCACGGATCGCCATAGTATTTCACGCTGGCAAGATCGACCCGATAAACGGTGGGACCGCTGCAGAAAGCCTGCGCGCGGAAGTCGAACAGTTTGGCCGTCGCGAGCGCCTTAGCCCCGAGTGCCAAGCAAGACTCATCAGGGAGATCTCGGGATCGCTGTTCGACGCAACCGACGGCTTTAACGCTGTTAAGGAAGCCCAAGTGGCTTGAATGGGAAAACACGATGAACCTCGGAGCGATCACGATCCGCTGCCCGCATTGCGGACGGCCGGCGCTGTGCAGCGCGAGCAAAGGGATGTGGTGCAGTCACTGCAAGAATGGCACCGCTCGATAGGAAAACGCGCAAATATGATGGACCGACCGCAATACACCACCGCCGAGTGCATCAGCATGGACGACGATGTCTGCAGAGCGTATGACATCGCGTGCGACCTCGCTGTGTCGAGAGAGGCTCCGCAACTGTGCGTGGACATTTATGTGTTTGCGGACGGTAGCAAGCTGCAATTTGAAGCTCGGCGCATGACCGTTCTCTGGTAAGCGCGGTGGCATCAGCCGGTTGACGCGGTCGGAGACCGTCTCGGTCGATGCGGTGTCGCGGCATCGATATTTCAATGGCCCAGGCAGTGCTCACATCGGTTAGGCATCCATAATTTTACATAATTAACATTATCAAAATAATAGGGTCGAAGTAATATTCTTATGCCCAGTCCTTGCGCTGAATTGTCCGCCTAGGCACCGTACAGCACACCATTGCCGGCGGGCGCTAGCCCGATTTCGGTAGAATCGGCAGGAACAGAATCTCGTCATCATCACTGTGACCAAATACACAACGGAAGATCTCTTGGCCCTGGGCGAGAGCGTAGATGTGGAGTTCAAACGGGCGGGTGGCCGTGACGGTAAAGGAGAAGTCCCCAAGGAGTTCTGGCCCACATACAGTGCCATGGCCAATACCGAGGGCGGTGAAATCCTGCTCGGCGTCGAGGAACTGAAGCCAACTGGGATTCGACCCCACAACCTCGCCAACGCGGCTGCTATGCGCCAGGATATATTCAATCTGGTCAACAATCGTCAGAAGGTTAGCGCGAACCTACTTCGAGACGACGACGTGCAGACGATTCATATCGATCACTGCACGCTCTTGCGCGTCCGGGTCCCCCGCGCCTCGCGGAAACAGCGACCGATCTATGTCGGCGAGAATCCCCTGCGAGGCACGTACGAGCGCCGGCACGAGGGCGATTTCTTGGTGGATGAGGCCAAGGTCCGGCAAATGCTGGCGGAACAGAGCGATGCCCCCCGTGACGCCACAATTCTTGCGCACTACGGTATCGAGGACCTTGATCTTGAAACCGTGCAAGCCTACCGGCAAATATTCGCGAGCCGCGTGCCAACTCACCCGTTCATTGCCCAGTCGCTCCCCGACTTTCTGCGCGCGATTCAGGCGTGGAAGAAGGATCGGGAATCGGGTGCGGAGGGTCTGACGACCGCTGGCTTGTTGATGTTCGGAAAACTCAACTCGATTCTTGACGCTGTCCCGAACTACATTGTCGATTACCAAGAGCGCCCCGAGGCTCGAACCGAGGCACGCTGGATCGACCGTCTCACAACGGACAGCACCTGGTCTGGCAATCTGTTCGACTTCTACCGAAAGGTGCTCGCCAAACTCACGTCCGACTTGAAGATGCCTTTTCGACTGGAGGGGGACGTGGTGCGCCAGGGCGTGACGCCGATTCACGAAGCTCTGCAGGAAGCGCTGGTCAACGCGCTTGTCCATGCAGATTTCTCTGGGCGGGTCTCGATTCTGGTGGTCAAGCGCCCCGATATGTACGGTTTCCGAAATCCCGGCCTGATGCGCGTTCCAATCGAGCAAGCGATTCGGGGCGGAGACAGTGACTGCCGCAACCGGCTCATTCAGAAGATGTTTCAGCTTGTCGGTGCGGGCGATCAGGCCGGTTCTGGTGTGCCGCGTATCTTTGGGGTCTGGAAAGAGCAGTCTTGGCGCATGCCGGTCGTGCATGAGAAGCGAGAACCGGAGCAAACGCTGTTCGAGTTGCGCATGGCCAGCCTACTGCCGGTCGAGATGGTTGCACAACTGGAGGCGACCCACGGCGCGAAATTCGCCGAACTGAGCGCTCTGGAAAAACTCATCGTGGTCACCGCGTCGGTCGAGGGCTACGTCGACCACAAACGCATTCGTGAAATAACCGATGAGCATCCCGCAGACATTACCAAAACGCTCAGCAAGCTTTCCCGAGAGGGGTTGCTCAGCGCAACGGGTCATGGACGCGGCACGGTCTACTTTGATACGCGCCAGTTGGACGAGCTGCTCGCTGATGCGGAGGCGGAGGTTTTCGCTGCTCCGGCGGGCGGATTATCAACGCGACCGTTGGCCGAGGTTTTCGCGCCCGAACGCGTAGCGCCACAACCTCCGAACCTTGACTCCGGTGGTTTAGGGGCGAGCTCCGAAGGTTTCGAACCAAGCTCCGAAGGTTTGATATCCCTGCCGACCGCATCGCTCGACGGCGCGCGTCTCGTTGTGCTCAGCCGCTATCCCGGGGGCCTGCCTGGCAAAATGAAACCAGAGGCGCTTCGTGAGCTCATTCTGGAACTCTGTGCGATTGAGGCACTTAGCCTCCGGGATTTAGCAGCACTGCATGACCGCTCTCCCGACTTTATTCGCATCCAATATATTCGCCCACTGGTCGTGGAAGGGCTGATCGTGCCCGAATTCCCCGATCGGCCGCGCCATCCGGCTCAACGTTACCGCAGGATTTGACCCGGATCCGCCGAGTTCAGTGGGACGTAGGCACTCGCGGGGCGCGGCAGGGGTTGCGTATCCGTCATTGTGCTCCCCGCCGGCTCAGGGAGCGGCTCCGCCGCGTCAACTTGGCGATCATCCAACTCGTGACCGTCAATCTGGCGAAACCGCCAAAGCGTGGCGGTCTGGATATTGTCGTGTCGATCGATGGGGCACCCTCGCCCCCTGGTCAAAGCCCGCCCCGCAAGGGGGCGGGCGGGGTTGTCAGTGGAGCATCGACCCGAACAGCAGGCCCAGCTTTACACTCCAGTACAGCAGTTCGAGGCCGGCGGCCGCGCAGTGCAGCCAGAGAGTCGCCGTTTCGAGTTTCATCGGGGCACACCCTATTCCAGTTAATGTGCTCCGTATAGGTGTTCAAGATCGCGATGCCGCCGGCACCGGCGCCGCGCCCCGATAGGGTCGACCGCCCTCTTCCGGTGCAGCTTAGCTCGTACTACAGGGGTTTGGGGGCATTAAATGCCATACCGCTAATACGTCTTAGCGGCATTGAAAGAAACGAAAGAAAAATCCGACGGAGGCCGGGTCTCTCAGGCGCCGCGCGGCACCGACCAGCAGGCGCCTCCGTAGCGCTCCCTTGCCATACACTGGTCCGAATTCTTCGACCGAGACGGAATCGCAAACCCCACCAAGCATCGCGCCCCAACAATACCCCTCTGGACGTGACGCTCTGAAACAGTCTCCGTTTCCACGACCGATTCAGCACCTCGACGCAGCGATTGACTTGCCAACTATGCGCCAATGGCGTATAGTTGCGCCATGTACACCATCATCGAAACCCCGATCTTTCAGCGGTACGCAGATGAAATCTGGCGCAACGACGAGCGAGAGGCATTCATCAACTGGCTCGCGGACAATCCTCTAGCCGGCGATGTGATTCCCGGCACGTCGGGGCTGCGCAAAGTGCGCTGGTCGCGCGCCGGGATGGGGAAACGCGGCGGTTCGCGCGTCATCTACTACAACCTGCTCGATGACGGCGAAATCTGGCTACTGATCGCGTACACGAAAGCGAAGTTCGACAACCTGCCGACGAGCTTTCTCAATCAACTTCGTGAGGAAATCGATCGTGGATAAGGAACTGGAACAGTTTCAAGCGGACCTGCTGGAATCGGCCCGCCAGATGAAGGCCGGCGTCGCTGGCCGCGTGACACGCGTACAGCCGACCGAGGCCTCCATCGCGCGCGCAAAGGTTGGCATGTCGCAATCGGAGTTCGCCGGCCTGCTCGGCGTCTCGGTGCGTACCTACCAACAGTGGGAACAGGGCCGCCGCAACCCGACCGGCGCGGCGCAGACGTTGCTGCGCGTCGCCGTGCAGCACCCCGAAGCCCTGAAGGATCTCCAGGCCGCCGGCTGATCTCCGCAGCGGACGATACAGGAGTTCCTATTTGAACAGGGCTCTCGCGTGCGCCGGCCGATGACGGTGGTGCTGCGTACGTTGATCCCGGCAGCATGGTTCCACGAGCCAAAGTGGACGCCGGACGATATGTCGCCGAAGCGCCGGTGCATCGGATTCGCGATTGGAGAGCATTTTGCGATCGCCGACACGTGGCCCACTTGGCCGGAACACAGCGACAACCTGGTCTATGCGATTACGATGATCACTGGCACGCCGATAAGCACCGCTTCGCAATGAGCTCGATCGACACTCGAATGCCTCGAGCTGGACGCGGCGGCGGGCCGAATCGAACTGCACCGCTACTAAAACAGGGGCAGTTGGCGTGGATCTCGTGTGGCTACCGAGACGCAGCCTACATCCTTCCCGGCACGTTGCATCCAGGCAATCACGGGGACGCGGGTCCCATCAACGATTAAGTCGAAGGCAAACGCTTCGAACCCCTCTCGGACAAGATGCGCCAGAGGGCGCCACGCCGGCGCCCAACCTCGCGCGCGCGTACGCGCTAGCAATTGACGTTTGGTCAGGCCCGGCACGCATTCGCGGACGAAACAGGTGCAGGCGTCGGGCACCGACTCGGGAGGGAACGTCGGCGGTAACGCGAAAGCCGATAGTCGCAAGGTGTCTGTCATCGTCGGTTCTCTACAACAACGACAACTGACCCGGTATGCCTGTGCGGCCTGCTTGATCCCTTTCCTTTACGGCTGAACTCTGCTGGGTCATGGACTGAGTACCCTCGGCGCCCGATTGATGCTTCCGCACCCAATCGGCGCCAAGCACGTCGGACGAGAACACACCGCCTGGCGCAATCTGCAAAAGTTCGCTCATTTGCGGATGTTCCTAAGCGGACTGAATGTCGAATTGAACTGCGGATACCGCGCGCTGCAGTTCCACACTTCGACGCCGTCACGGGTGAAGGTAGCCCATCCAACCTTGACGATCATCTCAGCGTATGGAAATACCTCGCCGTGTCCCATCGCCTTGGCCGCCAAGACCGTCCGCTCGCGGCATATCGCCCGATAATTTCCATCATGCAGGGTCGACGGCATCGAGTTCAACCATCAACCCCACTCACTGCTCGATCAAAAAACGGTCGCGGTTCTTCGCGTTTGCAATCCAGTGAGGTGCCTTGCCACGCCCGCTCCAGGTTGCGCCCGTTTTCGGGTCGCGGTATTTCGGTGCGACCGGTGCCCGCGTGCCCGACGCAGGAGCGCGCCGACGTCCGAAAAGTTGCTCAGGCGTGATGCCATATTCGGCGATCTGCTCACGGATCGTCGCGATGATGCTTTCCAGCTCGGCAATCCGTGCTTCTTCCGCTTGCTGCGCCAGTGCTTCTGCCTGAGCTTTCAGTTCGAGATAGGTAGCCATGTATGTGAAGGAACTCCGATTTAGAAGGTTGGCCAGTGGTCGAGATGGCTTGGAGCGTAGATGCAAACCCTCTGTCCACGACCGACACATTATATTCCCGCGATAGGGAAAAAAGGCCGCTTCAGGGAAGTGCATGGCGACCATGGCTAGGCCCCCGTTATCAGTGCTGATTCGAGCTGCACATTGCTCTCGAATAGTCGTTAAATTCGCATTCCGAATTAGCATCTATATAATAGACTCTATCGATTTCTCTTGGACTCGCGAGGAAAGTATAATTCCAGAACGCGATTCTGTTGAATGTACTCGACGTAGCTTGCACGATCGCGGCCCTCGCGTTTTGTTGACTGACTCGTGGTCGTTCCGACACCATCCTTAAACTCACCAGATACGACTCTTTCGAAAGAGGACCGAATGAATGCCATCTTTGGTGCGGCGATCGCTCCACTCCTTACCTATTTGCTCTCTATTCTGGGTCTTGCCGGCTTCGTTGTCTACGCGGTGCTCCGCCTGAATTCCACACAAATCATTCGGGAAAAGGTTTGGAGTACCTTCGTCGGTGACAGAGGCTTTAACGACGAAAAACTCAAGGCGTTCGGACAGGATCAGTCGGATTTGACGCGCTTTCGTTTGGTGTACGGCGTGACGGCCCGCTCCATTTCGGATCTGCATCGGCTTCTGTCCTGGATGGATCGTCATCACCTCACACCGATAGACGTCAAACGCACACGCACGTGCATCGATCCGTCAAAAGACAACCCGCTCAACGTGCCACCGACACGGCATTTCGTCGCGCGCGCCATCGTGTGCGCACTCTTGATAGCAGTGTTCGTCGTGATCCTTAACACGGCAGGCACATCGAAGACAACGCTCATTTCGATGCGAGCTGTCGCGGGGCGGCGTAAAGGAGCCGGGGATGGGCGGCGTAATGGCGCCAGCAGAACCGGGGGTAAAACGCGGATTCGAACGGTTTCAAGGTTGCGGTTTTTTGCCGTTTTTGGCAACTGCATTTTGAGGGGGATCTGGCATCGGTTTCGGGGTGCGGTAACTGTCGCCCTCGAGGACGAGCCGGTAGGCGCCGTGGCGTAGTCGGTCGAGTGTGGCGGTGCCGAGGATGCGGTTGTCGGGGAACGCGGCGCCCCATTCACCGAAGTCGAGATTCGACGTCAGGATGGTCGCCGCGTGCTCGTAGCGGGCCGCGACGAGATCGTGGAAGTCCTCGTCCTGCGGGGTACGTAGCGGTTTGAGCGCGAAGTCATCGACGATCAGCAGCGGCACCCGGGCGTACTGCTGGAACTTGCGGTCATAGGCGCCGGTGGCGCGCGCGGCGTTCAATCGCTTGAGCAGCTCGGTCTGCGAGATGAACAGCACATCGCGGCCTTGGCGGGCGGCGCAGTGGCCCAGCGCCTGGGCCAAGTGGCTTTTGCCGGTGCCGGTTGGACCGGCGATCAGGATCGCGACCTTCTCGTCGAGATACCGGCCTGTCGCGAGATCATGAACGTGTGAGCGGTTCAACGTAGGCAGCCGGTCGAAGTCGAACGTCTCGAGCGTCTTGCCCATCGCGAAGCCGGCGCGCAGCAGACGGGTGCCGAGCTTCTTGTGTTCGCGACGGGCAACCTCGTCGTGCAGCAGCATGGCAAGGAACTCGGTATAGGCGAGCTGCCCGTCGATCGCCTGACGGTTGCGCTGCTCAAGCGAGTCGAGGATGCCGGACAGGCGCAGCTGTTTGAGGATGGAATTCAATTCGGGACTCGGGTTCATGGTGTCAGTGGATCAGCAGGGATTGGAGATCACGGCCGAAGCGGCCGCCGTTCTGGTAAGCGCCAGTCGGGGCCGACGCGGGACGCGGCACCGGTTCGCTGTCCAGGCCTTTGTCGAGGATGCCCTTGATGGTGCTGTACTTCGCGCTGCTGAACGCGAGCGCACGCTCGCAGGCTGCTTCCAGCCTCTGATCGCCGACTTTCTGTCGCAGCCGGATGATCCCCTGCGCGCCGCGCAGGTTGACGAGCACCTTGTCGTTGAACAGCGCGAGGATCACGCCGTGGCACGACGGCCCGATCTCCTTCGCGCGCGCCAGACACCACTGCGGATCGTGCTCGAGCCAGGCCTGCGCTTCGGGCGGCTGGTGATCTCGCACCGTGTGGCGACCGCCGGCCCGCTGCCGCGGATGGGTTGCGACGAGTTCATGCCGATGGAACAGCTGGATGACCGTATCGGTCGCCTTCAGCCAGAGCGACTTGCCGACGAGCGTGAACGGTGCAGAGTACAGCGCGTGCTTGTAGACGACGTGGCCGTCGCGATGGACCGCCACCTCCTTCCAGACCGACAGTACCGGCGGCACGTCCGGCAATGCAGCGAGCAACGGGCGCTCGACGCCGAAGCGCGTCAGCGGCCGTTCGTGGACGGTGCCGTGGATACGAGTGCCGGCCTGCTGCATCACCCATTCGAGCAGTTGCCGGTTGGCGTCGGCCAGATCCCGGAACTCGCGCAGCGGCACGAAGGACTTCTTGACGTATTTGACGCCCGATTCGACGACGCCCTTCTTCTGGGGATCGTGCGGCGGACAGGCGTCGATCCGGAATCCATATCCCTCGGCAAGCGCGGCGTACGAGCGTTGCACCGCCGGCTCGTATCGACACGCCCGGATGATCGCGCACTTCGCGTTATCGATGATGACCCGGTCGGGACAGCCGCCGAACCATTCGAAGGCGCGCCGGTGGCTGGCGAGCCACGTCTCGACGGTCTGGTCCAGCACGATCTCGGCATACTGGTGGCGCGACCAGCACAACGTCATCACGAAGATCCACGTCCGGACCGCAATGCCCTCGACCGTCAGCACGGGTCCCGCGCCGAAGTCGACCTGCGCGGCGTCGGCCGGTGCGAAGTCGAGGATCGTTGTGGTGGCCACGCTGCGCTCGGCAGCCAGATGGCGCAGCATGCGCTTCACGGCACAATAGCTGCCGGCGTAGCCATGATTGCGTTGAAGGGCGGCATGGATCGTGGTGCCCTGAACGCCGGCGGCAAGCCATTCGCGGACCTGTTCGCGATATGGCTCAACCGTCGACACACAGGTGTGCGGCAGGTGCGGCGTGCGCCCGAAGACACCCGCGATCGTAGCGTCGTCCGGCAGCGGCTGCACCGGATCCAGCCAACTACGCGCTTCAGCCTCGCGGCGCACGGTCGTCAGCTTCTTGCGCCCCATCAAACCGCCGCGCGCGATGTCGCGGTCAGAATCGCCTTGCCGCATGCGGACAAGGACTTGGCGGTATTCAAACAATTCGAACCTCCTGTTGGCCATGGACGCTCCGTTCAAAAAGAACGGAGCGTACCGACTCGGAAAGTTCGAACCGCGTTCTCGCCCTGATGCTGCTGGCGCCTATGCGCCGCCCCTAACGTGGCGCCATTACGCCGCCCTTGGACTGGCGCCTATGTGCCGCCCCTCAAGTGGCGCCCTTATGCCGACCCCGCATTGGCTCCATAGCGCCGCCCCGTGACAGTAGTCCATGTATTCATACGAAGACCGCGTTCGGGCGGTCGAGCTGTACCTGAAACTCGGAAAGCGCGTCAAGGCGACAATCCGCCAGTTGGGTTACCCGACGAAGAATTCTCTCAAGGCGTGGTGCGAGGAATTCGAGAAGAGTGGCGATCTGCAGAAAGAGTATGTTCGCGTAAAGCCGAAGTACTCAGAAGAACAGAAGAACCTGGCACTTGAGCATTACGTCAATCACGGGCGCAGCTTCAGCTTCACCCTCAGGGCATTAGGCTATCCCTGTCGCCAGATACTGACGGCGTGGGTTCGCGAGCGCTATCCGGAAACCAGGAAACGCGTGGTTGGCAAGGCAGGCCGACCGGCCGTGTCATTGGCGACCAGGCAGCTCGCGGTGTACGAACTGTGCACACGGGAAGGAAGTGCACAGGCGGTGGCGCAAAAGCTGGACGTCGACAGGGTGTCGCTGTACAACTGGAAGAACCAGTTACTCGGCCGAGGGGCCCCTGCATCCATGAAGCGCGACAAGGGATCACCATCAGAGACGGATCGGGACGAACTGGAGCGGCAGGTCGAAGAGCTCCGGCGCGACATTCGCAATCTGAAGCTTGAACACGACCTGTTGAAGAAGGCGAATGAACTCGTAAAAAAAGACCTGGGCGTCGACCTGTCACTCCTGAGCAATCGGGAGAAGACGACGCTGGTTGACGCCCTGAGAGAAGAATACGGTTTGACTGAGCTGCTTGAGCGGTTGGACCTGGCGCGCAGCTCCTATTTTTATCATCGGTCGCCCATACGGGTTGCCGACAAATATGCAGATGTCCGTCGTACCGTTGCAGAGATCTTCGAGGACAATCACCGATCCTACGGCTATCGTCGGGTGCAAGCAGCGCTTAGCAGGCAACGGGTGTTTCTATCGGAGAAAGTCGTGCGTCGCCTCATGAAACAAGGCGGCCTCCACGCAGCAAGGCCCAAGCGGCGCCGATATCGCTCTTATATCGGGGAAATCAGCCCTGCCCCAGATAACATCATCAATCGCGATTTCCACGCGAACGCCCCCAACGAAAAGTGGGTGACGGATATTTCCGAGTTCCAGATTCCTGCGGGGAAGGTATATCTATCGCCCATGATCGACTGCTTCGATGGGATGGTAGTCAGCTGGTCGATTGGCACAAGCCCCGACGCAGAGCTCGTGAATTCCATGTTAGATGCGGCTATCGAGACCGTGACCGAGGACGACGAGACGCCGATCGTGCATTCCGATCGGGGTGGCCACTACCGTTGGCCTGGCTGGCTATCGCGGGTTGCAAAGGCTAAGCTGATCCGCTCCATGTCGCGTAAAGCCTGTTCACCGGACAACGCGGCCTGTGAGGGATTCTTCGGCAGGCTAAAGACCGAGATGTTCTATCCAGGAGACTGGCGTTCGACGACCATCGCGGAGTTCGTTGAGGTACTGGACGCCTACGTTCGCTGGTACAACGAGAAACGGATCAAGGGCTCCCTTGGCTATCTCAGCCCCATCGAGTACCGTGAAAGCCTTGGGTTAGCAACGTAAATCAGTCCAAGAAAATAGCCGCATCCCCCTTGCGGACTGCGGACTTCCAATGGGCCGGAAATCTGGCTCGCCCAGACGGCTCTCGGTACCGACACGTTGCAAACAGTCGGTACTTCTCGATAACTACCCGACGAATCGGAACATCTCAGCTCGCCCTGATGTTGCCCCTGCTTGCTGACGCAGCTTGGAAGTTCTGGCTGCAATATTGCCCCCCCAATCGCTGTGGAAGGTAGCTCCCTGGGCAAGTGCAATTGGAGGGGGATCGCTGCGTAGGGCCGTGTGACCCCCATCCTGCAGCGTGACCTGATTGGGTCAAGGCCGGGTTGTCATGCAGGCAGTTTGGCTGCAAGCAGTTCGACCTTCTCGATATTGGGCGGAGAACTGAGCAAGGTCGCGGCGTTGGCCATCAAGGCCGCGGCGATCTGGCCGTTCAGATGTGCTTGGCGACCTGCCTCATCGGCAAAGGCATCGAACACACCGAACGTCGAAGGGCCAAACTTCAATGCGAACCAGGCAGTGGTGCCGGACTCGGCGTTGGCGAGCGGCAGTGCGCTAGCCAGGAAGTCGGCAAGCGCAGCCTCCTGGCCGGGTTTGGCTTCGAGGCGAACAAACAGGGCGAGCTTGGTCATACTGTAATCCTCTGGGTAAATGGGTTAGGTGAAGGGATCGACAAGCCTGCAGTCTAAGTCTTCATGACAGCCATTCCTATAGACAATAATGACAACTTTGATATCATTGTTGCCATGAAACTCCACATCCTTGTTTGTGATGGCGTGTTTGATCTGGGGCTTGCGGCGCTCACTGACACAGTAGGCTTGGCCAATGCGATGTCGGGCTCGCTGCCACAGGCTCCCTCTCGCATAGAGCTCACGCTGGTGGGCGTGCGGCGTCGCATCCGAACTGCGCAAGGCTTGACAGTCCCCGTGCTCCCTGTGCGCGGTGTTCCCGAACCAGACGTCGTGCTCGTGCCAGCGTTTGGCGACAAGATGCCTGACACGCTTTCGGCTCGGCTCACACGCCCCGATTTGCCCGATGCGGTCGCGGCGCTAAAGCAGTGGTCCACCGCTGGCGCGCACCTTGGTGCCGCTTGCTCCGGTAGTTTCTTGCTTGCAGAGAGTGGCCTGCTTGATGGGCATCGTGCAACGACGTCATGGTGGCTGGGGCCGATGTTTCGGCAGCGCTATCCGAACGTCACGCTGGACGAGTCACGCATGATCGTGAACTCGACACGCTTCACCACCGCGGGTGCCGCTTTGGCCCACGTAGACTTGGCCTTGCGCATCATCCGAGGGCGCAGTCCGGCGCTGGCGGCCCTGGTGGCACGCTATCTGCTGGTCGAGACACGCAGTTCGCAAGCCGAGTTCGTGATTCCCGACCACCTTGCGCATGCCGACCCGATGGTGGAGCGCTTCGAGTGCTGGGCCAGACGTCGGCTCGCGCAGGGGTTCTCGCTGGCCGAGGCTGCGAGCGCCGCGGGCACAAGCGAGCGCACCTTGGCGCGGCGGCTGCAAAGCGTTTTGGGCAAGACACCACTGTCGTATTTCCAAGACCTGCGCGTGGAGCATGCCGTCCATCTCTTGCGCACCGGGAACGCCAGCGTCGACCAAGTCGCCGCACAGGTCGGGTACTCGGATGGGGTGACCCTGCGGGCCCTGTTGCGCCGTAAGCTGGGCCGGGGTGTCAGGGAGTTGCGACGCGGTGGATGACCGGAGGCGTTTGGTGCATGTACGGCTGGAGACCGCCGGGAAACTGACGCAGGCCAAACGGGGGATGAGTTGGGGCTCGAAGCTGCCATGGCGATCGCGGGGGACCTCAATGGGCAGTTCGCCGAAGTCGCCCTTGAGGGTCTTCCTGCTCTTGCCGTTGCGGGTGTTGCCAGCGGGATTGGCCACCGCCTCGTTGCGTTCATGGCCCAGGTGCTCAGTCAGCTCAGCGTCCAGGGCTCGCTCGACCAGCAGCTTGGTCAGTTGCTTGAGCAGACCGTTCTCGCCGATGAGGTCTTCGGGCTTCTTGTAGTTGGCCAGCAGGCCAGACAGCAGTTCTTCGGGTACGTCGTGTTTCTTGGTGCTCATTGTGCTTACGGACAGGCCGGCTTGCGCCGGCGGTTGATTGTCCGTTTACACAAAATTCTGCACACCCTCCAAACGGAGGGCGCCCGGTCTTGGCGCGAGGTGCGTGCGGCGCAATCAGCGACAGCAACTCCGTCCACGGCACCACCAGGTTCATCTCGCCGAGAAACACCGCTTTGCGCGTGCGCCGCGTGCTCAGGTTCATTGGGTCATGCCGCCATTCTTCCTGTCGTGCCACGCTCATGCCATTCGGGCTTAACCGGGGTTTTGAACACCATCCCTAATCGTCAGCTGTATCTAGCCCAGTACCGTCGTGCGGATGTCGATCGGGCTTGCCTCCAAAACATCAACCCTTAGGGAAGGTCTGCACAAATGAGCGCTGACCATGGTTGGGTGCACTGACATGACCAGATTGGCGGTTGAACGCTCTGCTGGCAGGTGTTTTGGGCGCGTTTCGCGCTTATTTCCCGTGCAGCAGGCGCACTCATGCCAGGCTCCCCGTCAAACGCTTGCGCACCATCCACAGATTGGCCAGCGCGAACAGCGTGTGCAACTGCGCCGTGTTCTTGGCCAAGCCGCGGTAGCGCACCTTCACATGGCCGAACTGGCGCTTGATGACACGGAACGGGTGCTCCACCTTGGCGCGGATGCTGGCCTTGATGCGCTCGACCTGCTCGGTCAGCGCGTCCGCCGGGTCTGCCTTGTCCAGCAGCTTGCGCAAGCCCGGGCGCATGGCCACATGCCACTGCACATCCTCTTTGGCGTCGGGCCGCTTGTGCGCGCCTTGATAGCCGGCATCGGCAAAGGCATCCGTCTCTTGCCCGTGCAGCAAGCTGTTGGCTTCGACCACATCGTTGACGTTGCCCGATGTGCCACGCACGGTGTGAACCAGACCCGAGTCGGCGTCCACGCCGATGTGCGCCTTCATGCCGAAGAACCACTGCTGGCCCTTCTTGCTCTGGTGCATCTCCGGGTCGCGCTCACCGCTGGCGTTCTTGGTCGAGCTCGGCGCCGAGATCAGCGTGGCATCGACCACCGTGCCGCTGCGCAGCATCAGACCCTTGGCACCCAGCAGCAGGTTGACGGTCGCCAGGATCCGCTCGGCCAGCTTGTGCTTCTCCAGCACATGAGGGAAGCGCAAGATGGTGCTCTCGTCGGGCAGCCGGTCATCCCAGCCGCCCAGGCCGGCGAAGTCACGGAACAGCGGCATGTCATGCAGCGCGTCTTCCATGGCCGGGTCGCTCAGCGTGAACCACTGCTGCATGAAGTGGATGCGCAGCAGCGACTCCACTGGGAACGGCGGACGGCCGCGTTTGCCCTCGGGCATGAACGGCGCGATCTGCGCCACCAGGTCGGACCACGGCACCACCCGGTCCATCTCGTCGAGGAACTCCCGACGGCGCGTGCGCTTCGTCGACGTTCCCAATCCAAGGCTGCTCTGCTTCATGGGATCAATGGTCTCAGGCAATCAGGCCGGCGCCAAGCACATGTCCGGGCGGTTTATGCAGACCTTCCTTAGGAGTACTGATATGATGTATATGCCGATTATTGTGGTCGCATCAATTACCCTACAGCCCGGCAGCCGTGAATCGGCCGAAGCGGCGCTTCGCAAAGCTGTTGCACGAAGCCGCAAGGAACCAGGCTGCGACCAGTATCAGCTGCATGAAGACACTGAGCAGCCGGACCGGTTGGTCATGATCGAGCGCTGGCGAGACGAGGCGGCGCTACAAGACCATCTCGAAGGGCCGGTCTTTCGAGAATTGTCCGAAACGCTTGAAGGGCATATCACGCTCGACGTGATGAAGCTGTCGCTGCTGGCTTGAGTACCCAGCTTAGGGCTGCCAGAACCGAGGGATCCGCTGCTGGTTCTGGCAGGCGCTATTTGGCGCTGCCGTTCAAACCAGGAGGCGGCAGCTCCTGTTTCAGCGGATCAAGACGACTGCGCAACAGTGCATGTAATTGCTGAACGGCAGGCGAATATTGCTTGCGATGCGGGCACACCAGGTTCAACGGTGTGGGCTCGCCTTGGTAATGGGCCAGCACTATCTCCAGCCGTCCCGCCTCAATGTCATCGCGTACGTCCAGCCAGGATTTGTAGGCCAGTCCTTCCCCCGCTACCGCCAAGCGTCGCACGATGTCGGCATCGTTGCTGAAAAGTGGACCGGTGACTTGCACTGTCTGATCACCTACCGGCCAGCGGTCATGCGCACGCCCATTGAGCGAATACAGCAGACAGTGATGCTGGGCTAGATCGGTGGGCTTTTGAGGTCTGCCGTTACGCTCTAAATAATCGGGAGCGCCCACCAGAACACGGCGGTTCCAGGGAGCTAGCGGCAATGCCACCCAGCTCGCATCGTCAAACACGCCGTAGCGCAGGGCAACGTCGACCGGATCTCGAAAAACATCCGCCACTTGATCGGAAATTAGTAGACGAAGACTGAGCGCTGGATGCTGACGGCGAAACTCGGAAAGCCATAACAACAGCATGTTGCGCCCTAGATCTGATGGAGCCGAAACCTGCAGCAAACCCTGCAGCTGGGTACTTTCCCGACGTATCCGGTCTTGACCTTCGTGCAACGTATGTAGCGCCTCGCGGGCAAACGGCAAGTACTGCTCTCCTTCGGCAGTCAGCCGCAGGCTGCGCGTAGAACGAGCGAATAAACGGATATCCAGCTCTCGCTCGAGGCGTTTGATCGCCGCAGCCACCTGGCCTGGAAGCAGGCCGACCTCGCGAGCGACGTTGGAGAAGCTGCCCAGCGCGGCTGTGCGCACAAACAACTGAAGGTCTTCTATCCGAACCATTTTCACGCCTGCGATGAAAGTGCTGGTGCATTTTTAGCATTTTTCCAGAGGAATTGGAAGACGAAAATTACCAAACTTTTACTTGTTCCTGACCTTCAAGGATTGCCCCACATGAAAGCTATCGTCTTCACCGAATACGGCCTGCCAATCGACGACCCTCGTGCATTGTTCGACAGCGAGCTTCCAGAACCTACCCCTGGCCCGCATGACCTGCTGGTGCAGGTCAGGGCCATCGCGGTGAATCCAGTCGATACCAAGGTGCGTTCCGGCAAGGGTGCCACCCCCCAGCCCAAAGTGCTCGGCTGGGACACGGTCGGTGTAGTGCGCGCCGTGGGTTCCGACGTAACGCTGTTCCAGCCCGGCGATGAAGTGTTTTATGCCGGCGCCATCGACCGTCCTGGCAGCTATAGCGAGTTGCATCTGGTCGACGAACGCATCGTCGGGCGCAAGCCGCGTAGCCTGGACGATGCCAGTGCGGCGGCTTTGCCATTGACGTCGATTACCGCCTGGGAACTGCTGTTCGACCGCCTGGGCATCGGCGAGCACGGTGGAGCAGGGCAGAGTCTGCTGATCCTGGGTGCCGGGGGCGGCGTGGGTTCGATCCTGACGCAACTGGCCCGCCAGTTGACCGGCCTGAAGGTGATCGGCACTACGTCTCGCCCGGAAACCCGGGAATGGGTCAGCGCCCTGGGTGCGCATCATGTGATCGACCACAGCCGGCCGCTGGCCGAGCAGCTAAAGCACATCGGTATCGAGGTGGTGGATTATGTGATCAGCCTCACCCACACCGACAGCTACCTTCCTCAACTGATTGAGGTGTTGCGGCCCCAGGGTCATCTGGCACTGATCGACGATCCGGCTGTGCTCGATGTAGTACCACTCAAACGCAAGTCGCTGGCGCTGCACTGGGAGCTGATGTTCACCCGCTCGCTGTACGGGACGGACGACATGATTAAGCAGCACCAGTTGCTCAACCGCGTGGCGGAGCTGATCGACACTGGTGTGCTGAAGACGACTGTAGGGGAGCATTTCGGGCGCATCGAGGCGGCCAACCTGCGGCGTGCCCATGCACTGATCGAAAGCGGCAAGGCCATGGGCAAGATCGTCTTGGAAGGCTTCTGATTTATCCATGCATTAGCGCCCGCCACGCGGGCAGGAGACCCAACATGCGCATCGAAAAGCGGTTCCGCCACACTCTGTTGGCCTTGGCGCTAGCCAGTCCAGTCACCTTCGCCACGCAACTCCAGCCGCTGCCGGCCAGCGCTCCGTCGGCTCGGCCGATTGGTGTGATTGACCAGGTATTTGCCTTCCATGACGCGATGGCCTTCTACAATTACCGCAGATTGCATTCGAGCTTGGGGTATCTCAGTCCCATGCAATACGAGCAACGCTGGCACGAGGTACAGCGCAAAAAAGCTGCGTAAGCAGGGAGCTAAGAACTCCACAAAACAGGGGCAACATCATGGGAAACTCACAAGTCAATGCTGGAAGCCTACAGCCAGAAGAAGAACATCGACGTCAGCCTCAACGAAGCACCGCTCGGGCTCTTCTGAGCTCGTTGATCCATGTTCTTTTGACTTACAACATCGAATATTCTAGATATGCAGGCAACTGAAATGACACAATCAGAACTTTTCAAAACCACTCAGCTGGGCCCATACACCCTCAAGAACCGTATCGTTCTGCCGCCACTGACGCGTTCGCGCAGCTCCCAACCCGGCAATATTGCGAACGACCTAATGGCCACATATTACCGTCAGCGCAGCGGTGCTGGCTTCATGGTGACCGAGGGCACACAGATCGAACCCCGAGGACAGGGTTATGCCTGGACACCCGGCATTCATAGCGCGGAACAGATACAAGGCTGGCGTAAGGTCACCGACGCTGTTCACGCCGAAGGGGGGGTGATCTTTGCTCAACTTTGGCATGTGGGCCGCGTGTCGCACACGTCGCTGCAACCCGGTGGTGAAGCGCCCGTCGCGCCATCAGCCATCCGCGCGGACAACGTCAAGGTGTTCATCGAAACTGGCCCCGGCACGGGTACACTGGCCGACCCTTCGACCCCACGAGCCCTGTCCACCAAGGAGGTAAAGGAACTGGTTGAGCTCTACGCCCAAGCAGCCCGAAATGCTTTGGACGCAGGTTTTGACGGGGTGGAGCTTCACTGCGCGAACGGGTACCTGGTAAACCAGTTCATTTCGGCGCATACCAACCAGCGTGATGATGAATATGGCGGTTCGCTGCAGAATCGTCTTCGTTTCCTGCGCGAAATCACCCTCGCCGTTGCTGGTGTGGTCGGCAAGGAGCGCGTTGGCGTTCGCTTCGCTCCGCTGTTCGCGACCACAGACGAAGACCGCGTTTACCTTGGCCTGGTCGAAGAAGATCCTCACCAAACCTACATCGAGGCAGTGAAGATCCTCGAGGAAGTGGGCATTGCCTACCTGTCGCTCGCCGAAGCCGATTGGGAAAACGCACCCGAGCTGCCTGAGACGTTCCGGGAAGCTGTTCGTAAGACCTTCAGCGGCAAGATTATCTATGCCGGCAAGTACACCGCTGAACGAGCAAATCGCGTGATAAAAGCTGGCTGGGCCGACCTGATCGCTTTTGGCCGCCCCTTCATTGCGAACCCCGACCTGCCCGCTCGTATCGCCAACAACTGGCCGCTTAACCCAGTTGATCCAAGCAGCATGTACGGCGGTACCGATAAGGGCTACACCGACTACCCGACTTACAAATCCTAAACGCTCAATGCCACGCCCCATAACTCAGGGGCGTGGCTCAGCGTTTGCTGACCGAGGACGTTAAGCATGTACCAACCGAGCACGATCCCCTACCAAGAGCATAGGGGATTCAAACGAACCTTCAGGCAGGGTCATCTAAGCCTTGGGCTGTTCTTTCCCCTGGAGGCTTTCGAAGGTGATACACCGAGCATGCTAGATCAGGTCGCGCTGGCCAAACGTGCAGAGGCACTTGGTTTTTCGGCGCTCTGGTTTCGCGACGTCCCACTCAGGGACCCAAGCTTCGGTGATGTCGGCCAGGTTTTCGACCCTTGGGTGTATCTGGGCTACATGGCAGCCCATACAACAAAAATCGCACTAGGCACCGCCTCCATCGCCCTTACTTTGCGTAATCCCTTGCACACGGCAAAGGCCGCAGCGAGCATTGATCAGTTGAGCGGAGGTCGCTTGCTCCTGGGAGTAGCCTCTGGCGATCGTCCCGTGGAGTTTCCCGCATTCAGCGTTGATCCAGAAAAGCGCGGCGAGACCTTTCAAGAAAACCTCAATGTGATACGCCAAGCCCATCGAACACACTTCGAGCCCATTCGCTGGAGTCACGGCGAGTTACTGGGGGCCGATCTCGTTCCCAAACCTACAACTCGCGAAATACCGCTATTCGTAACCGGACACAGCCGCCAGTCGCTCGATTGGATCGCGCGTGAAAGCCATGGATGGATCAACTATCCACGTCCGCCAAAAATGCAGCGACTGATCGTGGAAGATTGGCGACAGGAAACGGCTAAACAGTGTGGCGCTATCTACAAGCCGTTCTTGCAATCGCTGTATATCGACCTGGTCGAACACCCACCCACGCCGCCTTCGCCTATCCATCTAGGATTCCGACTGGGACGTAACCACCTTCTGGCCTTGCTGGATACACTTCAGGAAATCGGTGTGGATCACGTCATCCTGAACCTCAAGTATGGTAAGCGCCCCGCAGCAGAGGTTATCGAGGAACTTGGCAAACATATCGTCCCGCAATTCGGCGCACAGGAGCCCGATAGTTCTATCTGACAGGACACCTGGATTTCCAGTCCAAGCCTGCCCATCACTGCGAAGGGGAGGCGCGGAGATCATGGTGAAGCCTTCCAATTTGCTGCGCGAATCAGGAAGATATCTAGATATCGAAAAAAGCAGGTCTCAAAAAATTCATGACTATTGACGTCAACGAAGCCCTGAAAGCATTGGCGAACCCGACGCGCCTTGCCATCCTCAATTGGCTCAAGGATCCCAGGACAGTCTTTCCCGAGCAGGAAGTCGACCCAGAAACGGTAGGCGTGTGCGTCAGCATCATCCAAGAGCGCACGGGCCTCTCGCAGTCAACGACATCGCTTTATCTCGCAGCTCTACAGCGCGCGCAATTGGTGACATCGCAGCGGATCGGTCCCTGGACCTACTACAAACGCCACGATGAGAATATCGATGCCTTCTTCAAGGCGCTGCAAGAAAGAATCTAGGTATGCAGTCCCAGGAAGTCATGGTACATTCTTGAGCCCTCATCAGGAGGATGCGCTATGGCTACAGGTCTTCATGGTTTAACAGCCTCCGAGTAATACGCCACTGGAGCGGCCCCACGTATCTGAGGACACAAGGACTCTCTTAAAATAAGGGATAGTCTTGTGCCTATCAGTAAGCCTAGTCATTACGTGGAAAGCATCGAAATTCTGACCGAGCCGGAGCGCCGTCGTCGGCGCACGGCGCAGGAAAAAATCGCCATCGTGCAGGAAACACTGGAGCCTGGAGCATCGGTGTCGGCCGTGGCGCGTCGACATGGCGTCAACGCCAACCAGGTGTTCGGCTGGCGCAAGCAATACCAGGAAGGCAGTCTGGCGGCGGTGAAGGCAGGCGAAACCGTTGTGCCGGCATCTGAGCTGGCTGCCGCCATCAAGGAAATCAAGGAACTGCAACGGCTACTCGGGAAGAAGACGCTGGAGGTCGAAATCCTGAAAGAAGCCGTGGAATGGGGCCGGTCAAAAAAACTGATTGCGCGCTCGCCCTTGCTGCCAGGGGACGACCGATGAAGACGGTCTGCGAAGTTCTCGGCGTGGCGCGCTCTGCCGTGGCGGCGAAGCGAGTTCGCTCGTCTGACTGGCGCGATGGTCGCCGTGCCCGTGTGACCAATGATGCCGGGCTGGTCGAGGAAATCCAGGCTCATGTGGCGCACCTGCCGACCTACGGCTACCGGCGTATCTGGGCGCTGCTGCGGCGCAGTCGAGAGCAGACCGGCGCGCCGTGCATCAACCACAAGCGTGTGTATCGGGTTATGCGTGAACACCAGTTGCTGCTGCGCCGCCCCGGCGTGCGGCGAGACAAGCGGCGACATGATGGTCGCGTTGCGGTGGACCGCAGCAACACCCGCTGGTGCTCCGATGGCTTTGAATTCCGGTGCGACGATGGCACGCCGCTGCGCGTAACGTTCGCACTGGACTGCTGCGACCGGGAGGCGATTAGCTGGGCGGCAACGACCGGCGGGCATAGCGGTGATGTGGTGCGCGACGTCATGCTGGCCGCCGTCGAACAGCGCTTCGGTACCACGCAGGCCGCGCAACCCATTGAATGGCTGTCGGACAACGGCTCGGCCTACATCGACCACCGCACACGCAGCTTCGCTCGAGAACTGGGCCTTGAGCCGCTGACCACGCCGGTGCGTTCGCCCCAGAGCAATGGCATGGCCGAATCGTTCGTGAAGACCATGAAGCACAATTACGTCGCCTATATGGACAAGCCTGACGTACCAACAGCGCTCTCGCGTCTAGCTATCGCGTTTGAACACTACAATGAGCGCCACCCGCATAAAGCCTTGAAATACCGTTCGCCTCGCGAGTTCAGGCGTGCTGCGGTGTCATCAACCTAACGGTGTCCGCGTGTCCTGAGTTACAGGGGCAACTCCAGCCACCGTAGGCCATTATTTAGCGCCAACCAATGACTAAATTTTTGTCACCTTTCGAGTGCCCGGATACCTTCCGGATGTACGTCGAGGCCCATTGAGAAACGAGGTATCTATATGGCACGCATTGTCAGAATTCATGAATACGGTGACGCCAGCGTTCTGAAGCTGGAAGATCTGGAAGTATCGGCACCAGCAGCAAACGAGGTGCAAATTAGTGTTAAAGCCATTGGCTTGAACCGAGCCGAAGTGATGTTCCGCAATCACGCATACCTACAAGAAGCGGAGTTCCCCAGCCGCTTAGGCTACGAGGCTGCAGGCGTTGTAACGGCAGTTGGGAGCGACGTAACCGAGATCACGATTGGTGACTCGGTCGCTCTGATCCCACCTCTGGATATTGCTCGCTGGGGCACCTACGGCGAGTTGGCCAATGTACCGGCCCACCTGGTGGTAAAGAGCCCTGAGAACTTGTCCTTTGAAGAGGCTGCGGCGTCTTGGATGCAGTACGTCACCGCCTGGGGAGCATTGATTGAACAGGCGAAGCTACGGCAGGGCGATTTTGTCATCGTGACCGCCGCGTCAAGCAGTGTTGGCTTGGCCGCCTTCCAAATAGCTCGAATGGTCGGCGCCACATCGATTGCGATCACACGAACTCGCGCGAAGAAGCAAGCCCTGCTTGATGCAGGCGCTGCGCATGTCATCGTCAGCGATGAAGAGGATATCGTCGAGCGTGTTATGACGATAACTGCCGGTCAAGGCGCTCGCGTTGTATTCGATCCTGTAGGCGGGCCGTCCTTTGAACCTCTCACGCAGAGCATGGCGCGGGGCGGAATTTTGCTGGTGTACGGCGCACTTAGCTCTGAACCGACACCATTCCCACTGTTTACCGTGCTGGGCAAAAGCCTGACTTTGAAGGGCTATATTTACGCAGAGATTGTGGCCGACCCTGAAGCCCTAG
>NZ_JAGIXF010000038.1:0-66908 GCF_021483755.1 Burkholderia sp. WTPI3
CTTCCGGGCGCGGGGTTTTTGTTTTTCGGGGATGCGTGGAGCGACGGCGCGGCTTACGGCACCATCCCCGGCAGCACGTAGGCCTGCACGAGCGTGATCAGGCCGACGATTACGACGAACAGCAGGCTGTGACGCACCGTGAAGCGGAACAGCTCGGACTCCTTGCCGACGAGGCCGGTCGCCGCGCAGGCTACCGCGATCGACTGCGGCGAGATCATCTTCGCCGTGACGCCGCCCGTCGTGTTCGCGGCGACCGCGAGCGTTTCCGGCACGCCGAGCTGGTGCGCGGTCGTTTGCTGCAGCGAGCAGAACAGCGCATTCGACGACGTGTCCGAGCCCGTCAGGAACACGCCGAGCCAGCCGAGGAACGGCGAGAAGAACGGGAACGCGGCGCCGGTCGCGGCCAGCATCAGCGCGAGCGTCGACGACATCCCCGAGTAATTCGCGACGAACGCGAACGCGAGCACGAGGCCGATCGACAGGATCGGGCGCGTGAGTTCCGAGAGCGTTTCGCCGAACGTGACGAGCGCATCGCGCGGCTTCATTCGCAACAGCACCATCGAGATCAGCGCGGTCACGAGGATCGCACTGCCGACCGCCGACACGAGATCGATCTTCAGCACGGCCTCGAGCGCCTTCGGCGTCGCGGCGATCGGCGCGGTTTTCACGACCAGCTGGTCGAGCCCGGCCACATGGAACTTCAGCACGGTCGATGCGAGCGCGCCGTGCGCGGCGAACAGTGCCTTGAACGGCGCGATGCTCCACACGGTGACGACGGCGGTCAGGATCAGGAACGGCGACCATGCGCGCACGGTCTGCGCAAGCGTGTACGGCGACGCCTGACGGCTCGTGCGCGCACCCGCGCCGTTGCCGCCCGCGCCGAACCCGCCAAGCGCCGCGCCGCCGCCCGAAGCGACGATGCCGCCGGCCGTCTGCTTCGCGCTGCCCGGCTGCCACACCTTCAGGAAGGCGGCGAGCGCGACCAGGCTGACGAGCGACGACGTGATGTCAGGCAGCTCGGGCCCGATGTGGTTCGACGTGAAGTACTGCGTGATCGCGAAGCTGCCGCCTGCGACGAGCGCGGCCGGCCACGTCTGCCGCACGCCGCGCAGCCCGTCCATCATGAACACGAGCCAGAACGGCACCGCGAGCGACAGCAACGGCAACTGGCGCCCGGCCATCGCGCCGATGTGCATCGGGTCGATGCCCGTCACCTGTCCGGCGACGATGATCGGAATGCCCATTGCGCCGAACGCGACCGGCGCCGTGTTTGCAATCAGACACAGTCCTGCCGCGTGCAGCGGCTTGAAGCCGAGGCCGACCAGCAGCGCGGCCGTGATCGCGACGGGCGCGCCGAAGCCGGCGGCACCTTCGAGGAACGCGCCGAACGAGAAGCCGATCAGCAGCATCTGCAGCCGCTGGTCGTCGGTGATCGACAGCACCGATGCGCGGATGACGTCGAACTGGCCGGTCTTCACGACGATCTTGTACAGGAACACGGCCGCGACGATGATCCACGCGATCGGCCACAGGCCGTACGCGAAGCCGAAGCCGGCTGCCGCGAGCGCCTGCGGCACGGGCATCCCGTACGCGAGGATCGCGACGCCGAGCGATAGCAGCAGCGTGATCGCGGCGGCGACGTGCCCCTTCATCCGCAGCGCGGCGAGCGCGACGAAAAAGAAGATGATCGGAATTGCGGCGACGAACGCCGACAGCCCGAGGCTGCCGAGCGGGGTGTAGATCTGATGCCAAACCTGCATGGGTGTCTCCTCCATGGATTTCTATTGGTACGGGTTTGAAAACGGATGGGTCATTCGGGCTGGCCGCGTGCGCGCAGCAGGTCGGACAGGCTGCGCGGCGCGGGCGCGAGCGGCGTGCGGTGCTGGGTCCAGCCCATCTGCTTGGCGGGCGTCAGCGCACGCAGCCGCGTCGCGGTCCAGCGGAATGCGCGATACGCACGCGGATGCGCGAACGCACCCGACCAGAAGCGCCACACGAGGTCTTCCGCGCGGTTGTAGTTCGCGCCCTGGCCGCGCAGCGGATGCGCGACGGGTTCGTCGGGCTTGCGGTTCGCCTCGGTGCGCAGCCGCACGAGCAATTGCGGGATCGGAATCCGGACCGGGCACACCTCGCCGCATGCGCCGCACAGTGTCGACGCGGTCGGCAGATCGGCCGTCGCGTCGAGACCGAGCAGGTGCGGCGAGATGATCTTGCCGATCGGGCCCGGGTAGGTGGTGCCGTATGCGTGGCCGCCGATGCGCGTATAGACGGGGCAGTGGTTCATGCATGCGCCGCAGCGGATGCACTGCAGCGTCGCGCGCAGTTGTTCGTCCGCATACGCCTGCGTGCGGCCGTTGTCGAGCAGCACGAGATGCAGCTCGCGCGGGCCGTCGCGTTCGCCGTCGCGGCGCGGGCCGGAAATCAGGTTGAAGTAGGTCGTGATCGCCTGGCCGGTCGCCGAACGCGTGAGCAGGCTCGACAGCGGCACGACGTGCTCGAGTTTCTCGACGACCTTCTCGATCCCCATGATCGCGACATGCGTGTCGGGCACCGTCGTCGACAGCCGGCCGTTGCCCTCGTTCTCGACGAGCCATAGCGTGCCAGTGTCGGCCGCCGCGAAGTTCACGCCGGACAGCCCGATGTCGGCCTCGGCGAACGCGCGGCGCAGCGCGCGCCGGCCGGTCTGGATCAGCTCGTCGACGTCCTCCGTGTAGCGCGTGCCGGGGATATGCTGCTCGAACAGCCCGGCGATGTCGCCGCGCGTCTTGTGGATCGCCGGCATCACGATATGCGACGGCTTCTCGCCCGCGAGCTGCACGATGAACTCGCCCATGTCGGACTCGATGCAGTCGACGCCGTGATCCGCGAGGTAATGGTTCAGCTCGATTTCCTCGCTCGCCATCGACTTGCCCTTGATCACGCGGCGTGCCTTCTTCGCCTGCGCGATGCCGAGCACGATCGCGTTCGCGTCGGCGGCCGTCTCGGCCCAGTGCACGTGGACGCCGGCTTCGGTTAGCTTCGCTTCCAGCCGCTCGAGCAGCGACGGCAGTTGCGCGAGCGCATGCTGCCGCACGGCTTCGCCGAGATCGCGTAATTGCTGCAGCTCGGTGTCGTCGGGGAACTGGGTTGCGCGCTTGCCTTGCAGGAAGTCCATCGCGCCGCGAAAGCTGCTGCGCAGTGCCGGATCGTCGAGCGCGGCGCGCGCGCGAGCCTTGAAGTCGCCGGGGGCGACGAATTGCAGCGGTTGGTCGCTCATCGCGGCAGGTCCTGGCAGGCGGTTGCGGTCGGTTCGGCGGCCGGTTCGGTGACGATCACGACCCAGAGGTTGCGCGGGCCGTGCGCGCCGTACGCAAGGGTCTGCTGGATGTCGGAGGTTTTCGACGGGCCCGACACCAGCACGACGTTGGTCGGCATGCCGGCGTGCCAGCGTTCCGCATGCACGGCCGCATGAAGGTCCGCATGCAGCGTGTTCGCATGCACGAGCGCGACGTGCAGCGGCGGCACCAGCGATACAGTGCGCGGTGTGCCTGGATCGGGGGCGAGCACGACCGTGCCGGTTGCCGCGATGCCCGAGCGCGCGACGGTGAAGCCCGCATCGATCGTGTCGAACAGCTCGGCCTTCCACGTGTCGATCGGACGGTCGAACGGCACCGGCGCAACCGCGTCGGGCAGCGCGCGCGCGAGTGCAGCGGATTCGGCGCGGGCCGGATCGAGCAGCAAGCGGCGCACGCCGGCTTCTGCGAGACGCGCGGCAAGCTGCACGGGCCACGCATCGGCGCTGGCGCACCAGACGTCCGCGTGCGACGCGGCGAGTGCAGCCTGCATCGTCTGCGCGAGCGCGTGAGGGTCGGGGGCGGCCGGCGCACGCCGTGCCGCGTAATGCATGTCGATGCGCGCATCGAGCGTGGGCGCGGCGCTCGCGGCGACGCCGGGAGCCGCGCTGCGCAGGCGCGCGAGGATTGCGTCGCGCGCGCTCATTGCCGATCTCCGCGCAGCGACGTAGCGCCGGCCGTGCGGCGCCACAGAAAGCTCGCGAGATGCTCGACGGGCAGCGCCGCGCCGGCCTTGGTCGCAGCGTGGCCGATGTTCAGCAGGCAGCCGCAGTCCGCCGACACGAGCCGGTCGCAGCCCGTCGCGCAGGCCGACGCGACCTTGTCTTGCACCATCGCGCCGGAGATGTCGGGATGCTTCAGCGAGAACGTGCCGCCGAAGCCGCAGCATTCGGATTCGCGTTCATGTTCGATGCGCGTGACGCCGGGCAGCGCATCGACGAGCGCGACGCCATGCACGCGCGTACCCATCTCGCGGCGGGCCGCGCACGACGTGTGCAGCACCACGCGTTCTTCCGGGCCGATGTTCGAGGGGAGGGCGTCCAGCCGTACGTCGAGTACCTGTACGAGGAATTCCGCGAGTTCGTAGGTGCGCTCCGCGATCGCGCGGGCCTTCGGGCCGTGCACGGGATCGTCGGCGAAGAGGGCCGGCCAATGGTGCCGGATCATGCCCGCGCACGAGCCGGACGGCACGATCACGGGCCATGCCTCGCCGAACAGGTCGAGCTGCGCGGCCGCGACGCGGCGCGCTTCGTCGGGATTGCCGCTGCTGTAGGCCGGCTGCCCGCAGCAGCTCTGGCCGCGCGGATAGTGGACGGTCAGGCCTTCGCGTTCCAGCAGGCGAACCGCGTCGAGCCCGGCTTCGGGGACGAACAGGTCGACCAGGCAGGTCGCGAACAGGTAGACGTGCGCGGGGACGGTGGCGGGGTAGTGCCTTTTGTTCATGTCTCGCTCCAGGGGCGACGGCCCGGCATCCGAATGCGGGGCGACGATTTCGCTGCATAATTCCCGCGACGGCGCCGCAACTCAAATTGGTTGGGCCAATCGGCGCGACGGACATTCCGGATGGAGAGGCGGCGATGGCGGCGATGACGGCACGGGGCAGGACCGAAGTGGTGATGCGCAAGATCGAGACGGCGCTGCTCGACGGCACGTGGCCGGCTGGCGCGCGGCTGCCGGCCGAGCGTGTGCTCGCCGAGCAGTACGGCGTGGCGCGCAATACGGTGCGCGAGGCGACCCAGCGGCTCGTCGCGCGCGGGTTGCTGCAGAGCCGGCGCGGCGCGGGCGTCTACGTGACGGATCAGCTGCGCGCGGGCATCGCGTCGCCGTGGGGCCAGCTGGTTGCCGATCATCCGGCGCTGCGCGACGACATTCTCGAATTCCGCCGTGTGCTCGAAGGCGCGACCGCGTATTTCGCCGCTCTGCGCGCCGACGCGAACGACCGGCGCCGGATCCGCACACTGCTGCGCGAACTCGAAACCGCGCATGCGAATGACGATGCGGCCGTCGAGGCATCGACCGACGCGAAGCTGCACGAGGCGATCGCGCTCGCGTCGCACAACACGATGTTCCTGCACCTGCACACGAGCGTGATCGGGATGCTGCGCGAGCACATCTCGATCAACGTCGCGGGGATGACGACGCACGACGAGCAGGCGTCCGAGCTGCTGTTGCTGCAGCACCGCGTGGTGTGCGACGCGATCTGCGCGCACCGGCCCGAGGAGGCGCGCACCGCGATGCAGACCCATATCGACTACGTGCGCAGCCACTTCGAGAGAAGTGGCGATGTGCCGTGAGATTGGTTGGACCGCCGGCGCTGCAGGCCCGCCTGACGGGCGCGTGCGCTGCGTTCACCTTTTCTGCGGGCCGCCGTGCGTAGTGCGGGCAGCGGCCTGGGGGCGCCGCGCGCGCCGGCCGCGCGATTGACCGGTTCGCCGGGCGCCCACTAGAATCGGCCGGAACCGCCCGTCAGCCGCACGCCGCGGCGATTGCGGACCCATTGATCCGCCTGTCGAGGAAGCTCTCGTGCTCACGTCTTTGATCCGGCGCGCGCCGGCCGCGCTCACGTGGCACGCCGCGTTCCGCCCGGCCCGCGCGCTGGCCGTCTGCGTGCTGCTGTCGCTGGTCGCCGCCTGTGCGACCCATCCGCCCGCCACGTCCCTCGATCGCCCTGTCTCCCACGCGTTGCCGCCCGATGCCGCGACGCCGCTGCGCGACGCGCTGGTCGCGCCGGAAGCCGCGCACCCGGGCGAGTCGGGCTTCCGGCTGTTGCCCGATGGCGCTACCGCGCTGCAGATGCGCATCGCGCTCGCGCGCGCGGCGACCCGGACGCTCGACATGCAGTACTACATCGCGACCGAGGACACGACCGGCAAGCTGCTGCTCGGCGCCGCGCTGTACGCGGCCGATCGCGGTGTGCGCGTGCGGATGCTGGTCGACGACCTGAACTTCCGCGACATCGACCGCGTCATGGCCGCGCTCAATACGCATCCGAACATCGAGATCCGCGTGTTCAACCCGTTCGGCGCGTCGCAGCACGGGATGGTCGAGCGCACGGCCAACTTCCTCACGCGTATCGACAACTTCACGCGCCGGATGCACAACAAGGCGATGATCGCGGACAACCAGATCGCGATCGTCGGCGGGCGCAACCTCGGCGACGAATACTTCAGCGCGAGCCCGACGCTGCAGTTCCGCGATCTCGACGTGCTGGCAGCCGGGCCCGTGACGAACGACATCTCGACGAGTTTCGACGACTACTGGGCGAGCGCGAGCAGCTATCCGCTGCGCGAGCTGAATCATCAGTCGTTCGACCCGAAGGATCTCGACGCGATGCGCGACGAGTTGCGCGACCACTGGCGCAAGTACGCGGACCCGTACAACGCGAAGCCGCTGAACGCGACGCCGCTCGCGCAGCAGATCGCGCGCGACGAGCTCGAGCTCGTGTGGGCGCCGGCCGAATTCAAGGTCGACGCACCGTCCAAGGTCGCGCGGCCGACCGACACCTACGTGAGTCCGCCGATGCGGCGCCTGGTCGAGCTGACGCACACCGCGAAAAAGGAGTTCCTCGTGTTTTCGCCGTACTTCGTGCCGCACGACGCGGGCGTGAAGATTCTCGGCGACATGACCGCGCGCGGCGTGCGCGTCGCGATCCTCACCAACTCGCTCGCCGCGACCGACGCGGTCGCCGTGCAGGCCGGCTACGCGCCGTATCGCGTGCCGCTGCTGCAGCGCGGCGTCGAGCTGTACGAATTCAAGGCGCAGCCGGGCTCGCCGCGCGCGCGCCTGTTCGGTTCGCGTTCGCGGGCGAGCCTGCATGCGAAGGCGTACGTGATCGACCGGCAGATCCTCGTGATCGGTTCGATGAACCTCGATCCGCGTTCCGCGCACCTGAATACGGAACTGGCGCTCGTGATCCACAGCCCGGCGATCGCGCAGCAGGCCGCGGCGATCTTCGCGCGCGCGACGCAGCCCGATGAGAGCTATCGCCTGAGCCTCGTGGCGCCGACGGGCTGGGGCACGCCCGAACTCGAGTGGACCGGGATGGACAACGGCACGTTGACGACCTATCACGTCGATCCGCATGCGGGGCTGATGCGCAACCTGATGACCGGCCTCTTCATCCTGCTGCCGGTCGACGACCAGTTGTAAGGGCCGGAACGGCTCGGGCCAAACCCGCGATACCGGTGCACGGGGAAAGGTGATATGGTTGTGCACGCAACTATATGCGTGTCGTGAAGGCGCCGTCGAACGGCTCGTGCAAGGCGGGCCGGAGCGGCGCGGAACGACACGCCGCATGCGCCGCACGACCCGCGTGCGACGCCAGGAGACGAGGGACGATGTGCGCAGCCGCCCGCGCGGTCGCGCCCGCCCGCAACCGGAGTGCCCCATGCAACGTGTACCGAACCAGCCGTTCACGCGTCCAGCCCGTTTCTCCGAAGCCGAATGGCAGGCGCGCGTGCAGCTCGCCGCCGCCTACCGGATCTTCGACCATCTCGGCTGGACCGAACTCATCTACAACCATATCTCGCTGCGCGTGCCGGGCGAGGACGCCCATTTCCTGATCAACCCGTTCGGGCTCCATTACCGCGAGGTATGTGCATCGAACCTCGTGAAGATCGACATCGACGGCAACGTGATCGGTCATTCCGACTGGCCGATCAACCCGGCCGGCTTTACGTTCCACAGCGCGATTCATGCGGCGCTGCCGGACGCGCACTGCGTGATGCACGTGCATACGACGCCGACGATGGCTGTGTGCTGCTCGCGCGAAGGGCTGTCGTTCACGAATTTCTATTCGGCGCAGCTGTACGGGAAGGTCGCGTATCACGATTTCGAGGGCATCACCGTGCATCTCGAAGAAGGGCGGCGCATCGTCGGGAGCGCGGGTGGGCGGCCCGTGCTGCTGCTGCGCAACCACGGGCCGGTGACGATCGGCGCGACGCTCGCGCAGACGTTCTCGCTGATGTGGCTGCTCAATCGTGCGTGCGAGGTACAGGTCGCGACCCGTGCGATCGGCGATGCGTTGCCGATCGCGCCGGCGGTGCTCGACGCATGCGTGCGCGATTCGCTGAATTTCGATCCGAAGCATGGCGCGGGGCAGGACGCATTCGACGCGCTGCAGCGCGTCGTCGACCGGATCGATCCCGGCTATCGCGCGTGACGCGGACGGCGCGCGCCGGCTAGAAGCGGTAGCCGATGCCGGCCTGGATCACGTCGGTGTCTCGGTTGTAGCGCGTGACCACGCGATTCAACGTGACGCGCGTGAGCCAGCGATCGGAGATCCGGTAGCTGGCCGAGATCGACGCGATGCCGGCGAACCGGCCGTCGCCGGGGCCCGGCTGGCCTTCGCGGTTGTGCTGGTCGACCGTGAAATACGCGCCGGCGCCGGCCGACAGCGTGACCCTGTCGTTCAGGAACGCGCGCGTGAGCCAGAGCTCCGATGCGACCCCGTTGCGGCGGATCGCCTCTTTCGCGCCTTCGTACATCCACGTCGCGGTCCAGTCGATCGAGCGCGTGAGGCCGCGCCGGTATTCGAGGCTGCCGCCGAGCGCCGATGGCGACGAACGGCTGTTCAGGATCGTCTCGCCGAGCATCGCGGTGATTTCGTTGTTCGTGACCTTGCGCATGCGCGGCAGCGCGGTGTCGCGTGGGCCGGGCGTATCGGGCGCGTCGAGCTGGTAGCCGACGCCGAACATCACCGACGTCGTGTCGGGGCCGCTGAACACCTGCGCGCGGTTGAGCTGGAGCTGCGCGATCCAGCGGTGCGACGTGTAATATGCGGCGCGCACGCTCATCAGCACGCCCCAGCCGTGCGTGTTCGAGTAGCCGCGGCCTTCGGCGGCCGGCACCGTGTCGAAGTAGCGATACGGGCCCGCGCCGGCCGACAGCACGAAGCGACGGTTGTCGAGCGGCACGCGGCCCCAGAACTGGACTGCCTGGCCATCGCGGTGGTGATTCGGAATGTGTCCCTCGTTGTACCAGGCGAAGCCGAGCGCCGTATGTGCGCTCAGGCCTTCCTGATAGTCGAACGCCCATGAATACGAGCGGTCGCCGCCGCCCCACAGCGAGCCGGCGAACAGCGAGAATTCCTGCGCATCGACGGGCGCGCCGTACAGCGCGGCGACGGAGCAGAGGCCCGCCAGCATCGGGCGGACACGGAAGGGGCGGAGCGGGCGGGGGATCGGGAGACGGGTCGGCACGGTTCGCTTTCCAGTCGTGACAACACGCGATCATTTTCCTGCGCGGGCAAGCCCGTGTCGACGCGGGTTTGCACAACAGCCTGTTACGTATCGTGACACCGCGCGGCGCGCGCAGCCTTATCGCATGCGGGCCGGCGGTGCGGGAGCCGGGTCGCGAAAATTGATTCGTCATACTTGGTAATTCGGTGCTGGATGTGCCCGTGACGATGTCGGCGCTGCGCGCATGCCGTGCGCGGCAGGCAAAAAAAACGCGGCCGGATGGCCGCGTAAATACTCGCAGACTCCTTCGGACGAAGGAAACAAGCAACTGTGAGGCGAAGTGTAGCGAAAGGCCGCGAGCGGATTCAGGGCCCGGGCTGCAAAGGTCTCTTCCAGGTTGCGGCAAGCTGCCGGATCCGCGGCGATCGACTACCATCATGGAGCGTCACCGGCCGGGTGGCGTACCACGTCGTACAAGGAGGATTCATGCCGAAGCTGCGTTTGCTCCAGGTGGCGTTACTTGCGGGTGTGCTGGCCGCTGGCAGCGCCGCCGCCGAAACGGTGCGCCTGTCTGCCAACCTGCAACCGTCGAGCGAAGTGCCGCCGACCGCGACGAAAGGCTCCGGCGCGGTCGACGCGACTTACGACACGGCCAGCCACATGCTGCGGTGGACCGTGACTTACGAACACCTCACGGGGCCGGCGACCGCCGCGCACTTCCATGGACCCGCGCCGGTCGGTCAGAACGCCGGCGTGCAGATGCCGATTCCGAAGGACGAGCTCGCGAGCCCGATCAATGGCTCGAAGGCGCTCACCGACGCGCAGGTCACCGACCTGATGGGCGGCAAGTGGTACTTCAATATCCATACGAAGGAGCATCCGTCCGGCGAGATTCGCGGCCAGGTGATGCCGGCGAACTGACGCCGGCGAAGCGGCGCGCGAACCGGGCGGCGCGTTTGATGTAGAGCCTCCCGTCGAGCGGCGCCGGCGCGATCGCACGTACCATCGTCACACTGTGATGACGGAGTGCGTTCGATGAGTTGGCAAAGCAAGTTCGCGTGCTGGCTGCTGCGCTGGCAGTTTCGTCCCGAGACCACGCGTCCGGTGCTCGATCCCGCCCGTGCGCGGCGCTTCACGGATCTCAGGATGATCGTGCCGCGCCGGGTGCCGTCGGGCTACCGGCTGCGCGAATGCTACGGTCCCGGCGACGCACCGCTGCGCGGCGAGTGGCTCGAACGCATCGACGCGGCGCCCGCGCGCGGGCCGGGCCGCACGCTGCTGTACTTCCACGGCGGCGGCTACTACTTCTGTTCGACGAAAACCCATCGGCCGCTGGTATTCGGCCTGACGAAGCGCGCGGGCGTGCGCGCGTTCTCGCTCGATTACCGGCTCGCGCCCGAGCACCGCTTCCCGGCCGCGCTCGACGACGCGCTCGCCGCGTACCGGCAACTGCTCGCGCTTGGAATGCCGCCCGAATCGATCGTGTTCGGCGGCGACTCGGCGGGCGGCGGCCTCGCGCTTGCGACGCTCGTCGCGCTGCGCGATCGCGGCGAACCGCTGCCCGCCGGCGCGATCCTGTTCTCGCCGTGGACGGACCTGGCCGGCACGGGCGGCACGATGCGCACCAACGACGGCCGCGACCCGATGTTCGCGGGCGCGGCGCTGCCGAAGGCGGCCAAGCTGTACCTCGGGGACGAGGCGGCGACGCATCCGTACGCGTCGCCGTTCTATGCGGATTTCACCGGGCTGCCGCCGCTGTATATCCAGGTCGGCAGCACCGAAGTGCTGCTCGACGATTCGCGCCGCGTCGCCGACAAGGCGAAGGCGGCCGGCGTGCCGGTGGACATCGAGATCTGGCCGGACATGCCGCACGTATGGCAGCTCTATACGCCGATGGTGCCGGAGTCGCGCGATGCGCTCGACCGGGCGGCCGCGTTCCTGCGCCGTGTTGCCGTCGAACGGGCGGTTCAGCGCGTCGGCGAGGCGTCGATCGCCTGATACGCGGCCTTCACGGCCGCCGAGCCGTACTTGCGCTCGAGCCGGCGCACGGTGAAGTGGCCGTGCGCCATTTGCTGGAAGTGGTCGATGAACAGCGTGTTGACGGTCGCGCCGAGCACCGCGCCGATCGCAGGGATCGACTTCGCGGCCATCTGCTCGGTCACTTGCACCGAAAAACGTGACGCCACCGTCTGCACAAGCTTGAACACCGCCGCCGAGCTGTGCGCGGCGATCCCTTTCGTCGTGATGTCCGACGATGCCTTCGAAATCGCCTGCGCGAGCGCGCCGCGCAGCACAAAATAGCCGAGATCGGCTTCGTCGTCGTGCCTGTCCGGGTTGCCGCCCATGCCGAGCACGGCCAGGCATTGCAATTGCGTATCCACCGAGCCCAGGTCCTCGCCCTCGCTGCGCGCGATGTCGCAAACCGAGCGGAAGATCAGCGTGGTCGTCACCGGCAGCTCGACCGGCAGCGCGAGGAAGCCGAACGCGCCGCCTGCCGCACCCGTCGTGGCGACCGCCAGCTTGTGCAGCAGGTTGCTCGGCTTGTCCGGTTCGGCATCCGGCCCCGGCGGCTTGCCGAGCGTGCGCAGTGCGATGTTCAGGCACTTGCGCAGCGCGAGCTGCGTCGCGTCGTTGATCTTGCCGGTCGCGAAGTCGGGCAGCCGCGCGATCATCTTCTCGACCGGCGCGCCCAGCACGCCCGTCAGCTTCATCGTCAGCGACGGGCTTTCCAGTACCTGCTTCGCGCGCCGCAGCGCGTCCCGGTCGTCAGGCGACAGCGTCGTCGCGGGCGTGATTGAAATCGGTTCCATCTTTCTCCTTCGGGGCCGGGGGCCGGTTGAGCCGTCGCCAACCTAGATTACTCCGGCATGCTAGAATTTTGAGATTATTTGACTCGTCAAAAGTTGCATCAACAAAAAATGGCCGTCCATACTGCCGCCCACCATTCGAGCGGGCAAGTCCTGCCGTTCCGCGAATCGCTGCTCGCGATGATCGGGATCTCGTTCGTTACCATGCTCGTCGCGCTCGACCAGACGGTCGTCGGCACCGCGCTGCCGACCATCGTCGCCGAGTTGAGGGGCTTCGACCTGTACGCATGGGTTGCGACGTCGTACCTGCTCAGTTCCGTGATTACCGTGCCGATCTTCGGCCGGCTCGGCGACTATTACGGCCGCAAGCCGTTCGTGATCGCGTCGATCGTCGTGTTCACCGGCGCGTCGGTGCTCTGCGGGATGGCCAACGACATGCTGTATCTGGTGCTCGCACGCGGCCTGCAGGGCATCGGCGGCGGGATGCTGGTCGGCACCGCGTTCGCGTGCATTCCCGACTTGTTCCCCGATTCCGTCGTGCGGCTGCGCTGGCAGGTGCTGATGAGCTCCGCGTTCGGCATCGCCAACGCGGTCGGGCCGTCGCTGGGCGGGATCCTGACCCAGTCGTTCGGCTGGCGCTCGGTGTTCTACGTGAACCTGCCGGTCGGCCTGCTGTCGCTGTTCTTCGTGTGGCGCTACCTGCCGCACCTGCGGCACGTCGAGCACGACCGCAAGATGCGGCTCGACTGGCCCGGCGCGCTGCTGATCGCGCTGTCGCTCGGCGCGCTGCAGCTGTTCGTCGAATGGCTGCCGAAGTACGGCGTGATGAGCTGGGCGTCGCTGCTGCTGGTCGTCTCGGTCGGCGCCGGCGTCGGCTTGTGGCATTGGGAAAAGCGCTGCGCGCAGCCGATCCTGCCGTTCGACATGTTCGGCAACCGCGCGCTGTCCGCGCTGTTCGTGCTCGCGATTCTCGCGGGCTTCTCGATGTTCTCGCTGCTGTTCTATGCGCCGCTCCTGTTCCAGGGCGGCTTCGGGATGTCGCCGAAGGAGGCGGGGCTCGTAATCACGCCGCTCGTCGTGTTCATCACGATCGGCAGCATCATGAACGGACGGGTCGTCACGCGCATCCGCAATCCGAACGCGATGCTGCACGTCGGTTTCGTGCTGTTCGCGATCGCGTGCGCGGGCATCGTCGTGTCGACGCATGCAACGCCGACCTGGGTGCTGATGGCGCTGATGGTCTCGGGCGGCATCGGCCTGGGCTTCGTGCTGCCGAACCTCACCGTGTTCGCGCAGCAGACGGCCGGCCGCGAGCACCTCGGCATCGCGACCGCGCTGCTGCAGTCGCTGCGGATGGTCGGCGGGATGATCGGCACCGCGCTGACGGGCACGCTCGTCAACCAGCTGTATTCGAGCGGCGTGCGCGATGCGCTGTCGGGCGACCACGCAATGCAGTGGCATGCGCAGCTCGCCGATCCGCAGATCCTGATCGATCGCGCGGCGCAGGGCGGTCTCGTCGCCGCGCTCACGCGCGCCGGGCATAATGGCGCGCTGCTGCTGGAAGCGGCCCGCGAATCGCTGGTCGGTGCGATTCACCTGGGCGTCGCGATGGCGGCCGTCGTTGCCGTCGTGTCGGTGTGGCAGTGCCGCCGCGTGCCGCCGGTCGCGCTGCGGCACAAGATCGAGCCGCATGTCGCGGCCGATTGATCGATTGAATGAATAGAACTCAGCGCATGGAAGAACAGGACCGCGTCGCGATCTTGCAGCAATTCGGACGCACGTATCGCGCGTTCATGACCGCGTTCGAAACGCACGTCGGGCAGCCGATGCCGCGCTGGCGGATCATGGTCGCGCTGCACACGCTGGGCGGGCATTCGTCGCAGAAGAAGCTCGTCGAGGTGCTGCGCATCGATCCGGGCGCGCTCACGCGCCAGCTGAAGTCGCTCGACGCGCTCGGCTGGATCGAGCGCGCGTCCGACGCACGCGACAACCGCGTGACCAACGTGACGCTCACAGCCGACGGCCGCGCCGCATTCGACGCGTGTTTGCCGCGCCGCAAGGCATTCCTCGATCAGACGATGGCGCAATTGCCGGACGACGTGCTCAGTGCGCTGTCGGGCGCGCTGGCGATGCTGGAGTCGCGTATCGCGGACGTCGCGTCCACGCCGGCGTCGCACTGAACGGCGCGGCGGGAACGGGCAGGAAGCAGGGGCGGGCTGGAGAAGGCGCGGCACGGAGCAGCACGCCCCGGCTGTGAGCGACCGGAGCACGGGTCGCGCGAACCCGCCGCCGGCCGGCCTTTCATTTCACTTCGTTTACAGCTCGATGCGCGTGCCCAGCAGCGCGAGGAACTGCGCGATCCATGCCGGATGCGCGGGCCACGCGGGTGCGGTGACGAACGGCGCATCGGTCACGGCTGCATCGACCGGGATGTCCGCGTATTCGCCGCCTGCGAGCTTCACTTCGGGCGCGCAGGCCGGGTAGGCCGAGATGCGCTTGCCGCGGATCACGTCGGCGGCCGCGAGCAGTTGCGCCGCATGGCAGATCGCGGCGATCGGCTTGCCGGCCTGCGCGAACGCGCGCACCAGCGCGATCACCTTCGAATCGAGCCGCAGGTATTCGGGCGCACGGCCGCCCGCGATCGCGAGCGCGTCGTAGCCGGACGCATCGACGTCGTCGAACGTTGCGTTCAGCGTGAACTGGTGGCCGGGTTTTTCGGTGTAGGTCTGGTCGCCTTCGAAATCGTGGATCGCGGTCTTGACCTTGTCGCCCGCGCGCTTGCCCGGGCAGACTGCATCGACGTGATGGCCGACGGCCTGCAGCGCCTGGAACGGCACCATCGTTTCGTAGTCTTCGGCGAAATCGCCGGTCAGGAACAGGATCTTCTTCGCGGCCATGGCTTTCTCCATTGAACAGCGTTGAGGGCCCGTTCGCGTCGTGTGCGGCAGACGGTGCAACGGCGGCGAAGCGGCCCCGAGGACGAAAGCGCAGTGTACTCCGGCAGATTGAAGCGCGCGTGACGGCCGCCCCGTGCGGCGGCGGGGCGGTGGCGTGGCGCGTGCGGCGCGTCAGAAGAAGGTTTCGACGACTTCCGTCACGCGGAACTGCGGATCGAGGACGAGCAGCTGGCGCCACTTGTCGAATGTCAGGCACGGGTGCGAGATGTCGAACGCGACCATGTCGCCGACCTTCACGTCCGCGCCCGGCGGGATCTGCAGGTACGCGTGCTGGTCCATCATCCCGGTGACCGCCCAGCCTTCGCTCGCGGCGACTTCACGCGGCGCGCTGTCGCGGCCCGGACGGAAATGCCGCGCCGGCTCGGGCAGGCCCGCGTCGAAAGCGGCGTCGCGCTTGCCGAGCGCGATGATCGCGCGATCCTGCTCCGGCACCGACTGCACGTACGCCCACAGTTGCAGCGCCGGCAGCAGCCCTTCGCCCATCTTGCGTGCGATCGGGTTGCGCGCGAACACGTCGGTCTGCGCCTTCTTGTAGATGCCGACGTCGTGCGTCAGGTAGCAGCCCGGACGCAGCACGACTTCCGCGAAACCCGCGTCGGATGCCTTCGCGAATTCCTCCGCGACCACGTCGTACCAGGCCGAGCCCGCGCCCGACAGGATCGCCGGCGTGCGCGCGAAGCAGCCTGCTTCGGCCAGCTCGCGCGTGAGCGCGACCGCGCCCTGCAGGAACGCGCGGATCTCGCCTTCCTCCTTCAGCACGCCTTCGTAGAGTTCGATGCCGGCCAGCTTCAGCGTGTCCGGATAGCGCGCGATCGCATCGAGCACCGCCTGGCGCTGCGCGGCATCGCGCACGCCGGCGCGGCCGCCCGGCACGCCGAGTTCGATCAGCACGTTCAGCGATTTCTTCGCGTCGCCGAAGAAGCGGCCGAGCTGGTCGACGCTGTCGGCAGAATCGACGAGGCAGAAAAACTCGAAATCGGGATCGGACAAGAGCCCCGCAATGATCGTCATGTTCTGGCGGCCGACCAACTGGTTCGCGAGCAGCACGCGCCGCACGCCGCCGTGATACGCGGCCTGCGTCTGATGCGCGGTCGCGAGCGTGATGCCCCATGCGCCGGCGTCAAGCTGGCGGCGGAACAGTTGCGGCGCCATCGTCGTTTTGCCATGCGGCGCGAACTGGACACCGTACTGCTGGACAAATGCCTGCATCCAGTTCAGGTTGTGTTCGATGCGATCCGCGTACAGCACCGCGGCCGGCAGGCTGACGTCTTCCGCGAGCAGGTTCCACTCGAGACGGCCCGCGTCGTCGAGCCGCACGCTCGCGCTCGGGACGTTGCCGAGACCCTTGCCCAACGGATCGATCGTCGGCTCCTGATAGTTTGTAACTTTCATGTAATCGCGCTCCATCATCACTGTGCATTGCATTGAAGTTGACACGCAGATGGTACAGAAAGTAGCATCTGCGCGGTAATGTTATTTAGTAACATCAAGCTCCGCATCCCTTTCGGCAGATGAATACGCCCGCTATCCCGTCCGTTCCGTCCGGCGCCGAGCAACCGGCTCCGGTCGCCCCGCCGGTCCTCGACATCGTCGCGCGGATCGCCGAATGCGCGCCCGAGTTGCGCGAGGCCGAGCGCAAGGTCGCCGCGTTCATCCTCGCCGATCTCGCGCGCGCCGCGCATGCGAGCATCGGCGCGCTGGCACGCGACGCGGAAGTCAGCGTCGCGACGGTCACGCGTTTCGCGAAGGCCGTCGGCTGCCGCGACGTGCGCGAACTCAAGGTGCTCGTCGCGCAGGCGGCGGCCGTCGGCCAGCGCTTTCTGGTGCCGTCCGACGACGGTCCCGCGGAAGACGCGAGCCCCGCGTCGGTCGTCTACGACGAAATCCGCGTGGCGCTCGCGCACAACCATCAATTGCTGCGCAACACGTCGTTCGACGCGGCTGCTGGCCTGCTCGCCGGCGCGAAGATGATCTATGTGTACGGGCAGGGCGGCGGCTCGACCGCGCTCGCCGACGAACTGCGTTTCAGGCTCGTGCGTTTCGGCCGGCCGGTCGCGAGCTACCAGGACAGCCTGCTGCAGCGGATGGTGTCCGCGACGCTGTCGCGCGACGCCGTGGTCGTCGCGCTGTCGGTCAGCGGCCGCGTGCCCGAGCTGCTCGAGAGCTGCCGGCTTGCGAAGCGCTACGGCGCGAAGCTGATCGCGATCACCGCGCCGGCGTCGCCGCTCGCGAAGCTCGCCGACCACCTGATTCCGGTCGTCGCATTCGAAACCGATTTCATTTACAAGCCTTCGACATCGCGCTACGCGATGATGATGGCGATCGACGTGCTCGTCACCGGAGTCGCGCTGCGGCTCGGCGATGCGGGCCGGGAATCGTTGCGCCGCATCAAGCATGCGCTCGATGCGCATCGTGGCGGCGGAGACCGTCAACCGGTAGGAGACTGACCATGCATTCGCATCCCGAAGCCGCCGATACGCTGATCGTCGGCGCGCAGCTGTACGACGGCACCGGCGCGCCGCCCGTCACGCGCGACGTCGCGATCCGCAACGGCGTGATCGCGGCGATCGGCAACCTGTCGAACTGGCTCGCCGAGACCGTCGTCGATGCGAACGGCCGCGCGCTCGCGCCGGGCTTCGTCGACGTGCACACGCATGACGACACGCACGTGATCCGTGCACCCGAGATGCTGCCGAAGATCTCGCAGGGCGTGACGACCGTGATCGTCGGCAACTGCGGGATCAGCGCGTCGCCCGTGACGCTCGCGGGCAACCCGCCGGACCCGATGAACCTGCTGGGCGAGCGCGACGCATTTCGCTACCCGACCTTCGCCGACTACGTCGCCGCCGTGAACGCCGCGCGTCCGGCCGTCAACGTCGCGGCGCTCGTCGGGCACACCGCACTGCGCAACAACCAGATGGACCGCCTCGACCGCGCGGCGACCGACGGCGAAATCGCCGGGATGCGCGCGCAGCTTGAAGAGGCGCTCGCGAACGGCGCACTCGGATTGTCGTCGGGCCTTGCGTACGGCTCCGCGTTTGCGGCACCGGCCGAGGAAGTGATGGCGCTTGCCGAGCCGCTCGCGAACGCGGGCGCGCTGTACACGACTCATATGCGCACCGAGTTCGACGCGATCCTCGACGCGATGGACGAGGCATACCGCGTTGGCCGTCACGCGCAGGTGCCGGTCGTGATCTCGCACCTGAAGTGCGCGGGCCCGTCGAACTGGGGGCGCAGCACCGAGGTGCTCGCGTCGCTCGAAGGCGCGCGTCGCTACCAGCCGGTCGGTTGCGACTGCTATCCGTACAGCCGCAGTTCGTCGACGCTCGACCTGAAGCAGGTGACGGGCGACATCGACATCACGATCACGTGGTCGGAGCCGCATCCGGAAGTTGCCGGCAAGCTGCTGAAGGCGATCGCGGCCGACTGGGGCGTGACCGAGCAGGAGGCCGCCCAGCGGATCCGCCCGGCCGGCGCCGTGTACCACAACATGTCCGAGGACGACGTGCGCCGGATCCTGTCCCACCCGGCGACGATGGTCGGCTCGGACGGCCTGCCGAACGATCCGCTGCCGCATCCACGGCTGTGGGGTGCGTTTCCGCGCGTGCTCGGCCATTACGTGCGCGACACGAACCTGCTGCCGCTCGAGGAAGCGATCCGCAAGATGACGTCGCTGTCCGCCCGCCGCTACGGGATCGCGCGGCGCGGCGAAGTGCATGTCGGCTACCACGCGGATCTCGTGCTGTTCGATCCGGCGTGCGTGATCGACGCCGCGACGTTCGAGAAGCCGCAGCAACCCGCGCACGGGATCGACGCCGTGTGGGTGAACGGCGTGCTGACTTATGAGAACGGCCAGCCGACCGGCGAGCGCGCCGGCGGTTTCGTCGCGCGCGGCGAGCGCGTGCCGGCGAGTGCCGACGCCGCGTTCTGAGCGCGGTCTTGATTCGATCTGCCGCGCGCGCCAGGGTCGGTGCGCGCATCCGCAACCGTGCGTTGCATGGGGCGGGAGCAGGCGCCGATGCGCCGGCTCCGGCCGACAAACAAGGAGTGAAGCGATGAAGCGATATGGTGTAGGCGAAGCGAAGGGTACCGGCGGCCAGGTGATGCCGTTTGCGCGTGCGGTCGAGGCCGATGGCTGGCTGTACGTGTCGGGCCAGACGCCGATGGTGAACGGCGAGGTCGTCGAAGGCGGGATCGTCACGCAGTCGAAGCAGACGATCGAGAACGTGATCGCGATCCTGAAGGAAGCCGGTTACGGCCTCGAGCACGTCGTGCGCTGCGGCGTGTGGCTCGACGACGCACGCGATTTCGCGTCGTTCAACAAGGTGTTCGTGTCGTACTTCGGCGAGAACCCGCCGGCACGCGCATGCGTGCAGTCGAGCATGGTCATCGACTGCAAGGTCGAGGTCGATTGCATCGCGTATAAGGCGCCGGCGAAGTAACGCGCGAGGGCGAATGGTTGTGTGACGAGGCCGGCGCATTGATGTGCGCCGGCCTCGTTGCGTCTGGGCGGAGCCGATGCGTGGACGAGGGCGATCGGATGGGCGGCGGCGTTCAAATGCAGCGAGGTTGACGCGGGGTACGAGAGGCACCGGAATTTTGCATTGCGTGACGAAATTTTTTCGATGAGGCTCGACGTGACATGCCTGTCTGGCGGGCTGCGTCGGTGATCGGCACGGGTGCACGGCGCGATCGCCAAATACAATCGCCTTGTCGAACCGGACGGCAAGGTGTTTTGCTGGAAAGCATGCGTTGGGACGAGATCGAGGTATTTGTCAGATCGGAGGTCGGGCTCGGTAAATCGATGCCGCTGTCCGCTGCCATGAGGCTTTGGGAGGATCTTGGCCAGACCGGCGACGAGGCCGACGATTTCATGGGCCATTTTTTTGAGCGCTTTTCCATCGATACCGGCGACTTCGATTTTCACCGGTATTTCCTGATGGAAGGCGAGGGGCCGCTCTATTCGCTGTTTCGGAGATGGGTACTTCGGAAACCGCACGATCTCAAACGGGAACCGATCACACTGGCGATGCTCTACCGCGCGGTGGTTGACCGGAAATGGGGCACCAGACGATTGGCCGAGCTGCCGTGAAAGGCCGGATGAATGGCGTGCGTGACGGGGGAGGGCCTGAACGCAAGCGATTGGGCGGAAAGATTGCGGCGATATGACGTGGGGCGGGTATTGAATGCTTTTGATTGATTCCAATGGGATGGTCGTGAGTCCGCGCGTAGTGCGAGTCAGAAAAGCCCAGATCGAGCGCGGCGCCATGCAGAGGATTAGTGGGGTTATCGTTCATCAAACGGGCGGTTCAACGGCGGCCTCTGCGCTCAATAGCTATCAGAATGCATATGCTACCGGGGCGCATTTTCTGATTGAAAAAGACGGGACGATTTACCAGACGGCATCTTTGAAGAAGCAGACTTGGCATGTAGGCGCGAATCAAGGCGCGCTGCGTTGCCGAATTGCGTTGCACGCCAGTCGAACTGCAGCAGCTTCGCCGTTTTGACCCGCGCGGCGAAAACCGGCGGGAGATGCGCAAGGCGGTCCCGGACCGTTACCCTTCCAATACAGACAGCATTGGCGTGGAATTGGTCGGGGAGGCGCTACCGCTCATTGAACCCAACCCTGATCGACAGACCTACATCGCGGCGCCGGACGCTCAGAACGACTCGCTTCGATGGCTCATCCATGAAATTTCGATAACGATGAATGTTCCGATGACAGAGGTTTTTCGCCACCCGACAGTATCGAGGAAGAACCGGACGGAGGCGGCGAGGGCGCAATGGTGATTCGGATCGCGGTTTTGATGTTGGCGTTCTTGCTCAACCTCAGTGCGGTTGCGGGCCCGCTGTCCGGCGGGGAGGTTCCCGCTGTCGGACCGAAGTCAGTCGAAATCGTGAGGAACGGCGCGTGGTCGGCTGACATCAGCGGGGACGAAACGCCGGATATGTGTCGTGCATTCGTTCTTCGGCAGGCGGATGTCAGCGCGTTTTTCAAGCGTGCGAGCCGTGTAACGGCACGGGCGTACAGCCATGATCTGGACGCCGCGAATTGCTATGCGGAAGGCAGTGTACGTCTCGCGGGCGGTGGCGCGGCGAAGTGGCGGATAGACCAGGCAAGGCGCGGCTTCATTTCGATGCCCGATGGTCGAACACTCTACCTGTATTGCCCAAAGTGCCGAGCCGACGTGTTCGCACCGAATTAGAGCGACGCTTCGTCCGCAAGCGGTTGGTGTTGGCGGCCCGAAAAGTGCCCGCCAACACCGCTTCATTTACTGCCGCGCCGTCCGCGTGTTATCCGGCATCGGCTGGTTGTAGTTCGTGCGGAACGGGTTGATGTCGAGCCCGCCACGGCGCGTATAGCGCGCATACACCGCGAGCTTCACCGGTTTGCACGCGTGCATGATGTCGAGGAAGATGCGCTCGACGCACTGCTCGTGAAAGCCCGTGTGATTGCGGAACGAGATGATGTAGCGCAGCAGCCCCGCATGATCGATCTGCGGGCCGACGTAGTGGATCTGCACGCTGCCCCAGTCGGGCTGGCCGGTGACCGGGCAGTTCGAGCGCAGCAGGTCGGACACGAGCGTCTCCTCCACCGGCGCTTCGTCCTCGGCGTCGGCCGCCGACAGGAGCGACGGATCGGGTTCGTACACGTCGGTGTCGAGGTCGAGCCGGTCGAGCGACAGCCCGTCGAGTTCTTCCATCCCGAGCTTCGCGAAATCGTGCGGCGACACGAGTTGCACCGACACGCTCGCGCCGCACGCGGCCGAGACGTCGCGCTTGAGCGCGTCACGCACCGCGTCGACCGAGTCGAACTTCGATTGCGCGAACGAGCCGAGATACAGCTTGAACGACTTCGATTCGACGATGCTCGGCGATTCGGCCGGCACGTAGAACGTCGCGACCGCGACCTGCGGCTTGCCGCGCGCATTGAGCCACGACAGCTCGTACGCGTTCCAGATGTCGGTGCCGAAGAACGGCAGCGCCGACGTGATGCCGAGTTGCTCGCGCGCGCCGGCGCGCGGGATCGGGAACAGCAGCGACGCGTCGTACTGCGTGGCGTAGACGGTGGCCTTGCCGAGCGGGGAGTGTTCGGGATTCATTGCGTGACGCCTTTACGACAGGAAGAGGCGGTAAGCCGGATTGGCGCTCTCTTCGACATACGGATAGCCGAGCGCCGCGAGGAAGCGTTCGAACTCGGTGCGATCGGCCTGCGGCACTTGCAGCCCGACGAGGATCGAGCTGTAGTCCGCACCCTGGTTGCGGTAGTGGAACAGGCTGATGTTCCAGTCCGGCGCCATCGACGACAGGAACTTCATCAGCGCGCCCGGCCGCTCCGGGAATTCGAAGCGGAACAGGCGTTCGTCCAGCGCGAGCGGCGAGCGGCCGCCCACCATGTAGCGAATATGTTCCTTCGACAGCTCGTCGTGCGTCAGGTCGACGCTCTGGAAGCCGTGCGACTCGAAGTTCGCGGCGATCTCGGCCGATTCGCCGCGGCGCTTGATCTGCACGCCGACGAAGATGTGCGCGGACTGCGCATCGGCGATCCGGTAGTTGAACTCGGTCACGTTGCGGTCGCCGACGAGCGAGCAGAAGCGCTTGAAACTGCCGCGCTCCTCGGGGATCGTGACCGCGAACACGGCTTCGCGCGCTTCGCCGACTTCCGCTCGTTCGGCGACGAAACGCATCCGGTCGAAGTTCATGTTCGCACCGGACGTGACCGCGACGAGCGTCTGGTTTTCGATGCCTTCGCGCTCCGCGTAGCGTTTGGCGCCCGCGACCGCGAGCGCGCCCGACGGCTCGAGCACGCTGCGCGTGTCCTGGAACACGTCCTTGATCGCCGCGCACAGTGCGTCGGTGTCGACCGTCACGACACCGTCGAGGAATTCGCGGCACAGCCGGAAGGTTTCCTCGCCGACGAGCTTCACCGCGGTGCCGTCCGCGAACAGGCCGACCTCGCTAAGCTCGACGCGCTCGCCCTTCTGCAGCGATTGCGCCATTGCGCACGAATCCTCGGCCTGCACGCCGAACACCTTGATCTCCGGGCGCACCGCCTTGACGTACGCGGCCACGCCGGCCGCGAGCCCGCCGCCGCCGATCGGCACGAAGATCGCGTGGATCGGGCCCTGGTGCTGGCGCAGGATCTCCATCGCGATCGTGCCCTGGCCGGCGATCACGTACGGATCGTCGAACGGGTGGACGAACGTGAGATCGCGCTCGGCCTGCACCTTGACCGCATGCGCATACGCATCGCTGTACGATTCGCCCGCCTGGATCACCTCGACGCTCGGGCCGCCGTGCGCGCGCACGGCGTCGACCTTCACCTGCGGCGTCGTGACCGGCACGACGATCACGGCCTTGATGCCCATCCGGGCCGCCGAGAACGCGACGCCCTGCGCGTGGTTGCCGGCCGAGGCCGTAATCACGCCACGCGCGAGCGCGTCGGCCGGAATGTGCGCCATCTTGTTGTACGCGCCGCGCAGCTTGAACGAGAACACCGGCTGGTTGTCCTCGCGCTTCAGGTAAACGGGGTTGCGCAGCCGTGCCGACAGGTTGCGGGCGGGTTCGAGTTCCGTCTCGAGCGCGACGTCGTAGACGCGCGCCGTGAGGATTTTCTTCAGGTAATCGTGGGATGCCATGGACGCTCGCGTGCAGTGCGGAAAGCAGACGGTAAAGGATCAATGATAGCGCCAAGGGTCCGTCCGCACGCAAGCGGCATGCCGGGCGCGCCGTCGCGGCGTGGCCCCGAATGCCTATTTGACGGGCAGGGCGCCATTTTTTACCGGTTTAACTGCGCGGTTACCGACCGGACGGATGGCGAATGCCGCAGCAAAACCGCGCAGGCCCAGGCGTGGCGCGGGTTGCGGGGATAGCCCCACGACCTGTCCGGCGTGCCACGGACGGCCCGATCATGGGTTAGAATTCCGTTTTGAATCAAGGATCGGAAGATGCAGAGGCACCCTCGGATCGCCCAATTGAAGCCGACGCCGCGCGCAGCCAGCCCCGCGGCGGAACGGCATGCGCGCCGCGCGCGATCGTGCTGATGGCTCCGAGTGCCGCCAGGCCCTGCCGACCCGGAACGGTGAGTCCAGACCCGCTCCGGCCCCATGCGAGATAGTCGCACGCCTGGCACCAGAACAGATTTCCCCAAGATTGCGCGTACGCGCTTGCCGACGCCCGTTCACGGTGTATCGGCCCTCCGAGTCGTCCGAACATGAACGCACCACAAGTTTTCGATCCGCATGGCGCGGCCGCCACCGTCGCCGCCGACCCCGCGCCCCGGCTGCGCGAGATTCCCTATAACTACACGTCCTTCTCCGACCGCGAGATCGTGATCCGCCTGCTCGGCGAGGAGGCGTGGTCGGTGCTCGACGAGCTGCGCGCCGAACGCCGCACGGGTCGCTCGGCACGGATGCTGTACGAGGTGCTCGGCGACATCTGGGTCGTGCGCCGCAACCCGTACCTGCAGGACGACCTGCTCGACAATCCGAAGCGCCGCGCGCTCCTGATCGAGGCGCTGAACCACCGCCTGACCGAGATCGGCAAGCGCCGCCGCGCCGACCTGACCGAGCACCACGACGACGCGGGCCGCGAGCGCGCATCGCGTGTCGAGATGCTCGAGACGGCCGCGCAACGCGCGGTCGACGAGTTCGCCGACGAATTCGAGAAAATGGCCGACCTGCGCCGCCGTGCCACCAAGGCGCTCGGCCGCTGCACGCAGAAGGACAACATCCGCTTCGACGGGTTGTCGCGCGTGTCGCACGTGACCGATGCGACCGACTGGCGTGTCGAATACCCGTTCGTCGTGCTGACCCCCGATACCGAAGCCGAGATCGCGGCGCTGATCAAGGCCTGCTTCGAACTCGGCCTGACCGTGATTCCGCGCGGCGGCGGTACCGGTTACACGGGCGGTGCGGTGCCGCTCACGCCGTTCTCTGCAGTGATCAACACCGAGAAGCTCGAACAGCTCGGCGCGGTTGAACTTACCGAGTTGCCGGGCGTTGCGCACAAGGTGCCGACGATCTTCTCCGGCGCGGGCGTCGTCACGCGTCGCGTGACCGAAGCGGCCGAGGCGGCCGGCTACGTGTTCGCGGTCGATCCGACCTCGCTCGACGCATCGTGCATCGGCGGCAACGTCGCGATGAACGCGGGCGGCAAGAAGGCCGTGCTGTGGGGTACCGCGCTCGACAACCTGGCCTGGTGGCGGATGGTCGACCCGGACGGCAACTGGCTCGAAGTCACGCGCCACGAGCACAACCAGGGCAAGATCCACGACATCGCGGTCGCGCGTTTCGAGCTGAAGTGGTTCGACGGCGCGTACGCGCCGGGCGAGAAGCTGCTGCGCACCGAGATGCTCGAGATCGAAGGCCGGCGCTTCCGCAAGGAAGGCCTCGGCAAGGATGTGACCGACAAGTTCCTCGCCGGCCTGCCGGGCGTGCAGAAGGAAGGTTGCGACGGGCTCATCACGTCCGCGCGCTGGGTGCTGCACAAGATGCCCGCGCACACGCGCACCGTGTGCCTCGAATTCTTCGGCCAGGCGCGCGAGGCGATCCCGAGCATCGTCGAGATCAAGGACTACCTGTTCGAAACGTCGAAGCAGGGCGGCGCGATTCTCGCGGGCCTCGAGCACCTCGACGAGCGCTACCTGCGCGCGGTCGGCTACGCGACCAAGAGCAAGCGCAACGCATTCCCCAAGATGGTGCTGATCGGCGACATCGTCGGCGACGACGCCGATGCGGTCGCGCACGCGACGTCCGAAGTGATCCGGATGGCGAACGGCAAGAGCGGCGAAGGCTTCGTCGCGGTCAGCGCGGAGGCGCGCAAGCGCTTCTGGCTCGACCGCAGCCGCACGGCCGCGATCGCGAAGCACACCAACGCGTTCAAGATCAACGAAGACGTCGTCATCCCGCTGAACCGGATGGGCGAGTACACCGACGGCATCGAACGGATCAACATCGAGCTGTCGCTGAAGAACAAGCTGCAGCTGGTGGACGCGCTCGAAGCGTTCTTCAGGGCCGGCAACCTGCCGCTCGGCAAGACCGACGACGCGAACGAGATCCCGAGCGCCGAACTGCTGGAAGACCGCGTGCAGCAGGCGCTGGAGTTGCTCAAGCGCGTGCGCGCGCGCTGGGAATTCGTGCGCGACCGGCTCGACCAGCCGCTGCGCGAGGCGCAGCATTACCTCGTGCAGCTCGGTTACGAGGCGCTCGCCGAGAAGTTCGCGGATCGCGCGGACGAGCAGCCGGGCGCGACAGTGTTCCACATCACTCAGGACCGCACGGTCCGCATCTCGTGGAAGCAGGAGATCCGCGCGGAACTGCGCGCGATCTTCAACGGCGGTGCGTTCAAGCAGATCCTCGACGAAGCGCAGGCGATCCACAAGCAGGTGCTGCGCGGCCGCGTGTTCGTCGCGCTGCACATGCACGCGGGCGACGGCAACGTCCACACGAACCTCCCGGTCAACTCCGACAACTACGAGATGCTGCAGGATGCGCACGCGGCGGTCGCGCGCATCATGACGCTCGCGCGTTCGCTCGACGGCGTGATCTCCGGCGAGCACGGGATCGGCATCACGAAGCTCGAGTTCCTGACCGACGACGAGATCGCCGAATTCCGCGCGTACAAGCAGCGCGTCGACCCGAACGGCCGCTTCAACAAGGGCAAGCTGCTCGACGGCGCGGACCTGCGCAACGCGTACACGCCCAGCTTCGGGCTGATGGGTTACGAGTCGCTGATCATGAAGCAGTCCGACATCGGCGCGATCGCCGATTCGGTGAAGGACTGCCTGCGCTGCGGCAAGTGCAAGCCGGTGTGCGCGACCCACGTGCCGCGCGCGAACCTGCTGTACAGCCCGCGCAACAAGATCCTCGCGACGTCGTTGCTGGTCGAGGCGTTCCTGTACGAAGAGCAGACGCGCCGCGGTGTGTCGATCAAGCACTGGGACGAGTTCAACGACGTGGCCGACCACTGCACGGTGTGCCACAAGTGCGCGACGCCGTGCCCGGTGAAGATCGACTTCGGCGACGTCACGATGAACATGCGCAACCTGTTGCGCAAGATGGGCAAGAAGAAGTTCAATGCCGGCAATGCGGCGGGCATGTTCTTCCTGAACGCGACCAATCCGCAGACGATCAACGCCGCGCGCAGCGTGATGATGGGCGTCGGCTACAAGGCGCAGCGCTTCGCGAACGACATGCTGAAGAAGGTCGTGACGAAGCAGACGCAGCACCCGCCCGCGACGACCGGCAAGCCGCCCGTCATCGAGCAGGTGATCCACTTCGTCAACAAGAAGATGCCGGGCAACCTGCCGAAGAAGACGGCGCGCGCGCTGCTCGACATCGAGGACAACAAGATCGTGCCGATCATCCGCAACCCGAAGTCGACGACCGTCGATTCGGAAGCGGTGTTCTACTTCCCCGGCTGCGGTTCCGAGCGCCTGTTCTCGCAGGTCGGCCTCGCGACGCAGGCGATGCTGTGGGAAGCAGGCGTGCAGACCGTGCTGCCGCCGGGCTACCTGTGCTGCGGTTATCCGCAGCGTGGCTCGGGCCAGTACGACAAGGCCGAGAAGATCGTCACCGACAACCGCGTGCTGTTCCACCGGGTCGCGAACACGCTCAACTACCTCGACATCAAGACGGTGGTCGTGTCGTGCGGCACTTGCTACGACCAGCTCGCGGGCTACGAATTCGACAAGATCTTCCCGGGCTGCCGGATCATCGACATCCACGAGTTCCTGCTCGAGAAGGGGATGAAGCTCGACGGTGTGACGGGCACGCGTTACATGTATCACGACCCGTGCCACACGCCGATCAAGACGATGGATCCGGTGAAGCTCGTCAACGAGCTGATGGGCACGGAGAAGGACGGCTACAAGATCGAGAAGAACGAGCGTTGCTGCGGCGAATCGGGCACGCTCGCGGTCACGCGTCCGGACATCTCCACGCAGGTTCGCTTCCGCAAGGAAGAGGAGATCCGCAAGGGTGCCGCGAAGCTGCGCAGCATTCCGGTCGTGGCCGGCAGCGCACCCGCGCCGGCTGCCGCGGCCGCGAACGGCCCGGACGTGAAGATCCTGACGAGTTGCCCGTCGTGCCTGCAGGGCCTGTCGCGCTATAGCGAGGACGCGAACATCGAGGCCGACTACATCGTGGTCGAAATTGCGCGCCAGGTGCTCGGCGAGAACTGGATGGCCGACTATGTCGCACATGCGAACAATGGCGGGATCGAGCGCGTGCTGGTCTAATGCGGGCATGACGACCGCCCGGCGGGGCCTGGGATGAGAGCGGGCGCCGGCGCTGAAACGCCGGCGCCCGTCCACATGGGAGCGACGATGGAATGCGTGTTTTGCCGTGAAGACGGTGGCGAGGTGCTCTGGCAGGACGACATGCTGCGCGTCGTCCTTGCGACGGGCGAGCACGAGTACCCGGGCTTCTGCCGGGTGATCTGGGGCGCGCACGTGGCCGAGTTCTCCGATCTCGGCGAACCCGAGCGGGCACATCTGATGCGCGTGGTGTGCGCGGTGGAGCGGGCCGTGCGCCGCGTGATGCAGCCGAACAAGGTGAATCTCGCGAGCCTCGGCAACATGGTGCCGCACGTGCACTGGCACGTGATCCCGCGCTTCTCGAACGACGCCCATTTCCCGCAGCCCGTCTGGGCGCCGCGCCAGCGCAGCGTGTCCGGGGCGCTGCTGCGCACGCGCGCGGCGCAGGCCTCGCTGCTGCACAATGCGGTGCGCGAGGAAATTCAACGAACGACCGATCCGAGGCAGCCATGAGCGGTTTGACTTCCACGACGCCGATTCCGTCCGGCGTCGTCGTGCACGCGGTGTCGCGCGTGCTCGAATTGCAGTACCCGAACGGCGAGAGTTACCGGATTCCGTTCGAGCTGATGCGCGTGTATTCGCCGTCGGCCGAGGTGCGCGGCCACGGGCCCGGCCAGGAAACGCTGCAGACGGGCAAGCGCGAGGTGACGATCACCGCGCTCGAGGGCGTGGGCAACTACGCGCTGCAGCCGACGTTCTCCGACGGCCACTCCACCGGTATCTACTCGTGGGATCTGCTGTACGAGCTGGCGACGCAGCAGGACGCGCTATGGCGCGACTATTTCGACAAACTGAAGGCGGCGGGCGTCGAGCGTGACGCGCCGATGCAGGCGGCCCCCGCGCCGCACGGCCACTGCCACTGAAATCGACGGCGCCCGCTCGGCGCCGTCTTGCCATTTACTGAGGATCAACGCGATGAGCAAAACCCACTTCGGCTTTGAAAGCGTCGAGGAAAACGAAAAAGCGAAGAAAGTGGCGGGCGTGTTCCATTCGGTCGCGAGCAACTACGATCTGATGAACGACCTGATGTCGGCCGGCATGCACCGCGCATGGAAGGCGTTTACGATCGCGCAGGCGAACGTGCGCCCCGGTTTCAAGGTGCTCGACATTGCTGCCGGCACCGGCGACCTGACCAAGGCGTTCGCGAAGGCGGCCGGCCCGACGGGCGAAGTCTGGCACACCGACATCAACGAATCGATGCTGCGCGTGGGCCGCGACCGGTTGCTCGACAAGGGCGTCGTGACGCCGTCGCTCCTGTGCGACGCCGAGAAAATTCCGTTTCCGGACAATTACTTCGACGTGGTCACGGTCGCGTTCGGGCTGCGCAACATGACGCACAAGGACGCCGCGCTCGCCGAGATGCGCCGCGTGACGAAGCCCGGTGGCCGTGTGATGGTGCTGGAATTCTCGAAAGTCTGGGATCCGCTGAAAAAAGCCTACGATTTGTATTCTTTCAAAGTATTACCGTGGCTTGGCGACAAATTCGCGAAAGATGCTGAAAGTTACCGGTATCTTGCTGAATCTATCCGGATGCACCCCGATCAGGACACCCTGAAGACGATGATGGAACAAGCAGGCCTCGATGCCGTCAAATATTACAATTTGTCAGGTGGCGTGGTAGCTTTACACCTAGGAACCAAGTACTAAGGGGTTCTTTCCATACATTCGCCTTACATCTGGAGAAACTGATGGCCGAATCGCGTTCGTTGTTCAACCGTAGCAAGCCGTCGAAGCCGTGGGCTCGACGGGTCGGCACGCTGCTGATGGTCGGCCTGCTCACGGCCGGCACGTTCGCATCGCTCGACGCTGAAGCCAAGCGCATGGGCGGCGGGCGCAGCATCGGCCGCCAGAGCTCCACCGTCACGCAGCGCCAGGCCACGCCGCCGGCGCAGCCGATGCAGCAGGCCGCGCCGTCGCAGGCGCAGCGCGCGAACCCGGCCGCTCCCGCGCCGGCCGCGCAGCCGAACCGCTCGCGCTGGCTCGGGCCGATCGCCGGTCTCGCGGCCGGCCTCGGCATCGCGGCGCTGCTGTCGCACTTCGGCCTCGGCGAAGCGTTCGCCGGCATGATGTCGAACATCATCGTGATCGCGCTGCTCGCGATGATCGGCATCTGGCTGGTCCGCAAGTTCATGAACCGTCGCCGTCCGCAGGAGCCGGCGTACTCGGTGGGTGGCTCGGCATCGTCGTCGGGCAGCTACTCGCAGGGTCCGTCTTTCCAGCAGGGCAACACCGGCAGCAATTATGCGGGCAGCGGCAGCAGCTACGCGAACGAAGCGCAGGGCGTGTTCGGCGGCGGTGCGCCGGCTGCCGCAGCGGCGGGCGCGATGGCGGCCGCGCCGCTGCAGGTGCCGGCCGGCTTCGACACCGAAGCGTTCCTGCGCAGCGCGAAGGTCTATTTCGTACGCCTGCAGGCGGCATGGGACCAGGGCAACCTGGCCGACATCCGCGAGTTCACGACGCCCGAAATGTTCGCCGAGATCAAGATCGACCTCGATTCGCGCGGCAACGAGTCGAACCAGACCGACGTCGTGCAGCTCGACGCGGAACTGGTCGCGATCGAGGATCGCGGCATCGAGCAGTCGGCGAGCGTGCGCTTCCACGGCCTGATCCGCGAATCGGCGAATGCGTCGGCCGCGCCGTTCGACGAGGTGTGGAACCTGTCGAAGTCGGGCAGTCAGGGCTGGTTGCTCGCGGGTATCCAGCAGATCAACACGCACTGAACGTGGCTGGCGGCCCCGCCCGCCGGTTTCCCGGACGACGGCTTCCCGGGCGAGGGCTTCCCGGGCGACGGCCGCCGCGCTGCGACCGGTTGCCGCCCGGATGTGCGGTTGGCCGCGGTCTGCCGATGATCCGACGTTACAATAGAAACCCGCGCGGGCGCCCGGCCCGCGCGGGTTTTTTCTTCCCCAGCCCGATGACCTTTGCCGCCAAGCCTTTTGCTGCTGCTGTCAATCACCTGCTCGCGCGCGAATCGTGGGCGCGCGACCGCCTGACCCCCTACGCGGGCAAGACTGCCCGGCTCGACGTGCCGCCCGTCACGCTCACGCTGCTCGTGCAGCCCGACGGCTACCTGTCCGCGGTCGAAGCCCACGATGCGCAACACGTCGACGTGTCGATCGCGCTCGCGGGTGATACGGTCGCCGCATTCCTGCAGGGCGGCCAGGCTGCCGTGATGAAGCAGGTGAAGATCGAAGGCGATGCGGAGTTCGCGGCGCAGATCGCGAAACTGGCCGAGCATTTGCGCTGGGAACCCGAAGAAGATCTCGCGAAGCTGGTAGGCGACGCGGCGGCGTACCGGATCGCGACGGTCGTGCGCGACGCCGGCGCGCGCGCGCGCCGCACCGGCCGCAACGTGCTCGATTCCGTCGCCGAATACTGGCTCGACGAAAACCCGCAGGTCGTCCGGCGCACGGCGCTCGGCGGCTTCGACGCCGAGCTCGCGCGCGCGCGCGATGCGCTCGCGCGGGTCGAAAAGCGGGTCGAGCGACTCGAACAAAAAATCGGCGCGCGCACGGGTTCCGGCCCGCGCGGCGCGCACTGAGGGCAGCAGGGCATGCGCATTTTTCGTTTCATCAAGATTGTCTACACTGTCATCCGCTTTGGCCTCGACGAGGTGATGCTGTCCCGGATCGACGACCGGCGCGTGAAGTTGCTGCTGCGCGTCACGACGATCGGTCGCCGTTATTCGTCGCCGCCCGCGGTTCGGCTGCGTCACGCGCTCGAAAGCCTCGGTCCGATCTTCGTGAAGTTCGGCCAGGTCCTGTCGACGCGCCGCGACCTGCTGTCCGTCGATTTCGCGAACGAACTCGCGAAGCTGCAGGACCAGGTGCCGCCGTTCGATTCGGCAGTCGCGATCGCGATCATCGAGAAGTCGCTCGGCGCGCCGGTCGACGAGCTGTTCGACGAATTCGAGCGCGAGCCGGTCGCGAGCGCGTCGATCGCGCAGGTGCATTTCGCGAAGCTCAAGCAGGGCCCGCACGCGGGCAAGGCCGTTGCGGTCAAGGTGCTGCGCCCGAACATGCTGCCGGTGATCGATTCCGACCTCGCGCTGATGCGCGACATTGCGACGTGGACCGAGCGGATGTGGGCCGACGGCCGGCGCCTGAAGCCGCGCGAAGTCGTCGCCGAATTCGACAAGTACCTGCACGACGAACTCGACCTGATGCGCGAGGCCGCGAACGGCAGCCAGCTGCGCCGCAACTTCGCGGGCCTCGACCTGCTGCTCGTGCCGGAGATGTTCTGGGATTTCTCGACGTCGCAGGTGCTCGTGATGGAGCGCATGACGGGTGTGCCGATCAGCCAGGTCGAAACGCTGCGCACGGCGGGCGTCGACATCAAGAAGCTCGCGCGCGAAGGCGTCGAGATCTTCTTCACGCAGGTGTTCCGCGACGGTTTCTTCCATGCGGACATGCACCCGGGCAACATCCAGGTGAGCCTCGATCCGAAGACCTTCGGCCGCTACATCGCGCTCGATTTCGGGATCGTCGGCGCGCTGTCCGATTTCGACAAGAACTACCTCGCGCAGAACTTCCTCGCGTTCTTCAAGCGCGATTACCACCGCGTCGCGACGCTGCATCTCGAATCGGGCTGGGTGCCGCCCGAGACGCGCGTCGAGGAACTCGAAAGCGCGATCCGCGCGGTGTGCGAGCCGTATTTCGACCGTGCGCTGAAGGATATCTCGCTCGGCCAGGTGCTGATGCGCCTGTTCTCGACGTCGCGCCGCTTCAACGTCGAGATCCAGCCGCAGCTGGTGCTGCTGCAGAAGACGATGCTGAACGTCGAAGGGCTCGGCCGCTCGCTCGACCCCGAACTCGACCTGTGGAAGACCGCGAAACCGTATCTCGAGCGCTGGATGACCGAGCAGATCGGCCTGCGCGGCTGGTATGAGCGTTTCAAGGTCGAAGCGCCGCAATGGAGCAAGACGCTGCCGCAACTGCCGCGCCTGATCCATCACGCAATGGCGGCGCGCCACGACGCGCCGCGCGCGGCGAGCGAGGACCTGATGCGCCAGATCCTCATCGAGCAGAAACGTACGAACCGGCTGATGCAGGCGCTGTTGATCTTTGGCCTCGCCGTCGGTGTCGGCGCGCTGGTCGCGCGCGTGCTGCTCGTGCTCGCGTACGGCGCATGATCGAAAGGAGCCGCGCGATGCCCGAACCGAAACAACCTTCAGCGCCCGGCGTGGCCGATTTCGCGACGCGCGACCCCGGCAACGCGTCGTTCTGGGACGAGCGTTTCGCGCGCGGCGTGACGCCGTGGGAATTCGGCGGCGTGCCGGACGGATTTCGCGCGTTCGCGCAGCGGCGCGAGCCGTGCGCGGTGCTGATTCCGGGCTGCGGCAGCGCGCAGGAGGCCGGCTGGCTCGCGCAGGCCGGCTGGCCCGTGCGCGCGATCGATTTCGCCGCGCAGGCGGTGGCGGCCGCGAAGGCGCAACTCGGCGCGCATGCGGACGTCGTCGAGCAGGCCGATTTCTTCGCATACCGGCCGCCGTTCGGCGTGCAGTGGGTGTACGAGCGCGCGTTCCTGTGCGCGCTGCCGCCGAGCCTGCGCGCGGACTATGCGGCGCGGATGGCCGAACTCTTGCCCGCCGGCGGATTGCTGGCCGGCTATTTCTTCGTGATGGCGAAACCAAAGGGGCCGCCGTTCGGAATCGAGCGTGCCGAACTCGATGCGTTGCTCGCGCCGCACTTCGAACAGATCGAGGATCTGCCCGTGACCGATTCGCTGGCCGTGTTCGAAGGGCACGAGCGCTGGCTCACGTGGCGCCGTCGCTGATCCCCGTGCGTCGCGCCCGTTGCCGGAGCGCGCCGGGGTTTCGGCTATAATTCAAGGTTTTGCAAGCCGTTTCCAGTTTCTGCGGGAAAAATATCATGCCGATCTACGCCTATCGATGCGAAGCGTGCGGTTTCGCGAAGGATGTACTCCAGAAGATGAGCGACGCGCCGCTGTCGCAGTGCCCGGAATGCGGGAAGGATGCTTTTCGCAAGCAGGTCACCGCCGCCGGCTTCCAGCTGAAGGGTTCCGGCTGGTATGTCACCGATTTCCGCGGCGGCTCGGGCGGCACCAGCGCGCCGGCCACGGCGTCGAGCGACGGTGCTGCAGCGCCGGCCGACGCAGCGCCCGCGGCCGCCGCGCCGGCCGCCGCGAGTTCCGAAAGTACGACGACGAGCGCTGCGCCGGCCCCGGCCGTGGCGCCCGCCGCCGGCAGTTGACAGTCGCGGCCCGGTCGGGCCGCGCCCACACCGCGCCGCCGGCGCGGTTCATTGACGGCAGATGATGAAAAAGACGACCCTGAAATCGGTGTTTCTGACCGGCCTGCTGGTTCTCGTCCCGCTCGCGATCACGCTGTGGGTGCTCGGCCTCATCATCGGCACGATGGACCAGACGCTGCTCCTGTTGCCCGAATCGTGGCAGCCCGAGCGCGTGCTCGGGTTCCACCTGCCGGGGATCGGCGCGGTGCTGACGCTCGCGTTCATCTTCGTGGTCGGGCTGGCCACGCAGAACTTCATCGGCCAGAAGCTCGTCACGTGGTGGAACGCGGTCGTGCGTCACATCCCGGTCGTCGGGCCGATCTACACGAGCGTCAAGCAGGTGTCGGACACGCTGCTGTCGAGCAGCGGCAACGCGTTCCGCAAGGCGCTGCTGATCGAATACCCGCGTCGCGGCTCGTATACGATCGCGTTTCTGACCGGCGCGCCCGGCGGCGACGTGGTCAACCATCTGACGGAAGAGTACGTGAGCGTGTACGTGCCCACGACGCCGAACCCGACGTCGGGCTTCTTCCTGATGTTGCCCAAGAGCGAAGTCATCGAACTCGACATGTCGGTCGATGCCGCGCTCAAGTACATCGTCTCGATGGGCGTCGTGGCGCCTCCGGCGCCGACTCCGGCGCCCGCCCGCCGTCCCGTCGAGCCGCCGCTGTAAGTAAAGAATCATCGCCCGGGCCGCGCGTTGCGGCGCCCGTTGATCAAACCGAACGAAAGCAAACATCATGTCGATGCGTACTGAATACTGCGGTCTCGTGACCGAACACCTGCTGGGCCAAACCGTGTCGCTGTGCGGCTGGGTGCAGCGCCGCCGCGATCACGGCGGTGTGATCTTCATCGACCTGCGCGATCGTGAAGGCCTCGTGCAGGTGGTGTGCGACCCGGATCGCGCGGAAATGTTCGCGACCGCCGAAGGCGTGCGCAACGAGTTCTGCGTGCAGATCAAGGGCCTCGTGCGCAACCGTCCGGAAGGCACGGTCAACGCCGGCCTGAAGAGCGGCAAGATCGAAGTGCTGTGCCACGAACTGAACGTGCTGAACGCGTCGGTCACGCCGCCGTTCCAGCTCGACGACGACAACCTGTCGGAAACGACGCGCCTCACGCACCGCGTGCTCGACCTGCGCCGTCCGCAGATGCAGCACAACCTGCGCCTGCGCTACCGTGTCGCGATCGAAGCGCGCAAGTACCTCGACGAGCAGGGCTTCATCGACATCGAAACGCCGATGCTGACGAAGAGCACGCCGGAGGGCGCGCGCGACTACCTCGTGCCGTCGCGCGTGAACGCGGGTCAGTTCTTCGCGCTGCCGCAGTCGCCGCAGCTGTTCAAGCAGTTGCTGATGGTCGCGAACTTCGACCGTTACTACCAGATCACCAAGTGCTTCCGCGACGAAGACCTGCGCGCCGACCGTCAGCCGGAATTCACGCAGATCGACTGCGAAACGTCGTTCCTCGGCGAGCAGGAAATCCGTGACCTGTTCGAAGACATGATCCGTCACATCTTCAAGACGACGATCGACGTCGAGCTCGACGCGACATTCCCGGTGATGCCGTACTCGGAAGCGATGGCGCGTTTCGGTTCGGACAAGCCGGATCTGCGCGTGCAGCTCGAATTCACCGAGCTGACCGACGCGATGAAGGACGTCGACTTCAAGGTGTTCAGCACGCCGGCCAACGCGAAGGACGGCCGTGTCGCGGCGCTGCGCGTGCCGAAGGGCAGCGAGCTGTCGCGTGGCGACATCGACGGCTACACGGAATTCGTGCGCATCTACGGCGCGAAGGGCCTCGCATGGATCAAGGTCAACGAGAAGGCGAAGGGCCGCGACGGCCTGCAAAGCCCGATCGTCAAGAACCTGCACGACGCATCGATCGCGGCGATCCTCGAGCGCACCGGCGCTGAAGACGGCGACATCATCTTCTTCGCGGCCGACCGCGCGAAGGTCGTCAACGACAGCCTCGGCGCACTGCGCCTGAAGATCGGCCATTCGGAATTCGGTAAGGCGAACGGCCTCGTCCAGGCCGGCTGGAAGCCGCTGTGGGTCGTCGACTTCCCGATGTTCGAATACGACGACGAAGATGCGCGCTACGTCGCGGCACACCACCCGTTCACGAGCCCGAAGGACGAGCACCTCGAATACCTCGAGACCGATCCGGGCCGTTGCCTCGCGAAGGCCTACGACATGGTGCTGAACGGCTGGGAAATCGGCGGCGGCTCGGTCCGTATCCACCGCGAGGAAGTGCAGAGCAAGGTGTTCCGCGCGCTGAAGATCGGTGCGGAAGAGGCGCAACTGAAGTTCGGCTTCCTGCTGGACGCATTGCAGTACGGCGCGCCGCCGCACGGCGGTATCGCATTCGGTCTCGACCGCATCGTCACGATGATGGCCGGCGCCGATTCGATCCGCGACGTGATCGCGTTCCCGAAGACGCAGCGTGCGCAGGATCTGCTCACGCAGGCGCCGAGCCCGGTGGACGAGCGTCAGCTGCGCGAACTGCACATCCGTCTGCGTCAGCCGGAACAGCCGAAGGCGTAACGCTTGTCGCAACGCGTGCGCGCGGCGACGCGCGCACGACACCCAACGAAAAAGGCGCCGTGGTGCGCCTTTTTCGTTTTTTGCGGTACAGTCGCAGCACTTGCCGCACGTTCGGGCACGGGCCCGCCGCACGGCCCGGTGCCGCATGAAACCAAGATGACGAAGCCGCCGAAAATCCCCGAATCCGTTCTCGTCGTGATCTACACGCCCGAACTCGACGTGCTGGTGATCAAGCGTGCCGACCAGCCCGATTTCTGGCAATCGGTGACCGGATCGAAGGACGCGCTTGACGAGCCGCTCGCGCTTACCGCCGCACGCGAAGTGGCAGAGGAAACCGGCATCTCGGTCGGCACGCACGACGTGCCGGCCACCGCGCTGGTCGACTGGCACCACCGGATCGAATACGCCATCTACCCGCAATACCTGCATCGCTACGCGCCAGGCGTCACGCGCAACGTCGAGCACTGGTTCGGCCTGTGCGTGCCGGGCCGCGTCGACGTGACGCTGTCGCCGCGCGAGCACGTCGACCATGCGTGGCTGCCGTTCCGCGAGGCGGCCGCGCGCTGCTTCTCGCCATCGAACGCCGAAGCGATCCTGCAATTGCCCGTGCGCGTGGCGCTCGCCCACGCGCCGCACGGCTCGTCGGCATGAATGCGGAAACCCGCAAGCGCTTCGCGCAATTGCGGCAGATGTTCCTGCAGGAGCGCGGCTCCGCGTCGCGGCTCGCATTCACGGCCGGCAACACGGTGCGGCTGTGCGAGACCGGCAGCGAATTCTTCAGCGCGCTGATCGAGCGGATCGATGCGGCGAGCGAGCAGGTGATGCTCGAAACCTACATCTTCTGCGACGATGCGGCCGGCCGACCGGTGTCGGACGCGTTGATCCGCGCGGTGCAGCGCGGCGTGCGCGTGCGCGTGATCACCGACGGCGTCGGCACCGCGCGCCAGCCGCTGTTCGACACGTGGGCTGCGGCCGGAGTCGAGCACTGCATCTACAACCGTTACCTGTTCGGCCGCTTCGGCTTCTCGCGCACGCACCGCAAGCTCGCGGTGATCGACCGGACGGCCGCGTTCTGCGGCGGCATCAACATCGTCGACGACTTCACGCAGGGCAGCGCGACGTTGCCGTTCCCGCGCTGGGATTTCGCGGTCGAGATGGCGGGGCCGGCGGTGGCGGATGTGAGCGCCGCGTTCGAACTGCAGTGGCATCGGATCCAGTTCGGCCACAAGCCGTATGCGCAGTACGCGGCGGGGCTGCACGGCGGCGAAGCGTTTCCCGACATGTTTCGGCGCTGGATGCGCAGCCATCGGTGGGTCAAGGCCGGCGCGCTGCGGATCGTGACGGAGCCGAGCGTCGCGTTCGTCGCGCGCGACAACGTCGTGAACCGCCGCGCGATCGAGAAGGCCTATCTCGCGGCGATCGGCCAGGCGCGCCAACGGATCCTGCTCGCGAACCCGTACTTCATGCCGGGCCGCAAGCTGCGCCGTGCGCTGACGGGCGCGGCACGCCGCGGCGTCGACGTGCGCATCCTGATCGGACGCAAGGAATTCACGGCGCTCGATACGGCCGTGCCGTTCCTGTATCACTCGCTGTTGCGCGCCGGCGTGCGCGTGGCGGAATATGACAAGACGATCCTGCACGGCAAGGTGGCCGTGATCGACGACAATTGGGCGACGGTCGGCTCGTCGAATCTGGACGCGCTGAGCCTGATGCTGAACAATGAGGCCAATGTCGTGCTGGTGCGCTACGACAGGGTCACGAACGAACTGCGCGACGCGATCGCGGCCGCCTTCTCCGAAGGCCGCGAAATCGACGCCGCGCGGTATGCCGCACGGCCGCGTATCGAGCGTATCCTGAACTGGCTTGCGTACAACACGTACCGCATCGTGATGAAGGCGCTGACCGTCGGCGGTTACGACTGAAGCCGACTCAGCACTCGCTTCAAAATATCTGTCCGCACGTTCGTGCGGAAAAGCCGCTCCGGTCCCGCCGGAATCGCGCAAAATAGCGGCTCGGTTAGACACCGGTTTCTAATAATTTCCTTGTTTCGCGAGCGGTCGCACTCAATAATAGTACGGCCGTTCGATTTTATTTGAACCCCCGAACGGTTACAGAAATAGCTATGCGAAAAGGCGAACAGACGCGTGCCGCGATACTCGAAGCTGCTTTGGACCTCGCCAGCCGTGACGGGCTGGAGGGGCTGACGATCGGCCTGCTGGCCGAGCGCATGCAGATGAGCAAGAGCGGCGTGTTCGCGCACTTCGGATCGCGCGAAGACCTGCAGGTCGAGGTTGTCCGCGAGTATCACCATCGTTTCGAAAACGAGGTGTTCTTTCCGAGCCTGCGCGAGCCGCGCGGTCTGCCTCGTCTGCGGGCGATGCTGGCGCGATGGATCGAGAAGCGCATCCAGGAGGTGACGACTGGCTGCATCTACATCAGCGGCGCCGTCGAGTACGACGACCGGCCTGACAGCCCCGTACGCGAGCAGTTGATCGCGAGCGTGACCGCCTGGCGTGCCGCGTTGCTGCGCGCCATTTCGCAGGCGAAGGAAGAAGGCCATCTGCGTGCGGATTCCGATCCGGACCTGATGCTCTTCGAGTTGTACAGCTTCACGCTCGGCCTGCATCACGACGCACGATTCCTGCATTCGCCGGATGCCGTGCGCCTCACGTGGGCCGCGCTGGAAAAGACGATCGTTTCGTATCAGAGCGAGAGCCGTTAGCGGCGCGGAACCGCCCGCCAGGAGCTCGAGCCGTTTGCCCACCTTTGGAGAGAGTCATGGGACAGTACGCCGCGCCGCTGCGCGACATGCAATTCGTGTTGCACGAGCTTCTGAACGTCGAAGCCGAGGTCAAGCAAATGCCGCGGCATGCGGACCTCGACGCCGACACGATCAACCAGGTCCTGGAGGAAGCGGGCAAGTTCTGCTCCGAGGTGCTGTTTCCGCTGAACCAGGTCGGCGACCGCGAAGGCTGTACGTATGAAGGCGACGGCGTCGTGAAGACTCCGACCGGCTTCAAGGAAGCGTATCGGCAGTACGTCGAGGCCGGCTGGCCGGCGCTCGGCTGCGATCCGGACTACGGCGGCCAGGGCCTGCCCGCGTTCGTGAACAACGCGCTGTACGAAATGCTGAACTCCGCGAACCAGGCATGGACGATGTACCCGGGCCTGTCGCACGGCGCCTACGAATGCCTGCACGCGCACGGCGCGCCGGAACTGCAGCAGCAATACCTGCCGAAGCTCGTGTCGGGCGAATGGACGGGCACGATGTGCCTGACCGAGCCGCACTGCGGCACCGACCTCGGCATCCTGCGCACCAAGGCCGAACCGAACGGCGACGGCTCGTACTCGATCAGCGGCACGAAGATCTTCATTTCGAGCGGCGAGCACGACATGTCGAAGAACATCATCCACCTCGTGCTCGCGCGCCTGCCGGACGCGCCGCAAGGCACGAAGGGGATCTCGCTGTTCATCGTGCCGAAATTCATTCCGGACGCCGCGGGCGAGCCGGGCGAGCGCAACGGCATCAAGTGCGGCTCGATCGAACACAAGATGGGCATCCACGGCAACTCGACGTGCGTGATGAACCTCGACGGCGCGAAGGGCTGGATGGTCGGCGAGCCGAACAAGGGCTTGAACGCGATGTTCGTGATGATGAACGCCGCGCGCCTGGGCGTCGGCATGCAGGGCCTGGGCCTCACGGAAGTCGCCTACCAGAACTCGCTGACGTATGCGAAGGAACGTCTGCAGATGCGCTCGCTGACGGGCCCGAAGGCACCGGACAAGCCGGCCGATCCGATCATCGTGCACCCGGACGTGCGTCGCATGCTGCTCACGCAGAAGGCCTACGCGGAAGGCGCGCGCGCGTTCACGTACTGGTCCGCGCTGCAGATCGACAAGGAGCTGTCGCACGGCGACGAAGCGGTGCGCAAGGAAGCGGCCGACCTCGTCGCGCTGCTCACGCCGATCATCAAGGCGTTCCTGACCGACAACGCGTTCGAGTCGACCAACCACGCGATGCAGATCTACGGCGGCCACGGCTTCATCTCCGAGTGGGGCATGGAGCAATACGTGCGCGACGCGCGGATCAACATGATCTACGAGGGCACGAACTCGATTCAGTCGCTCGACCTGCTGGGCCGCAAGGTGCTCGGCGACATGGGCGCGAAGCTGAAGAAGTTCGGCAAGCTCGTCACCGAATTCGCGGAAGCCGAAGGCGTGAAGCCGGAGATGGCCGAGTTCATCAATCCGCTCGCCGACATCGGCGAGAAGGTGCAGAAGCTGACGATGGAAATCGGCATGAAGGCGATGCAGAACCCGGACGAAGTCGGCGCCGCCGCCGTGCCGTACCTGCGCACCGTCGGCCACCTGGTGTTCTCGTACTTCTGGGCACGCATGGCGCGTATCGCCCTCGACAACGAAGCGTCGGGCGACCCGTTCTACAAGTCGAAGCTCGCCACCGCCCGCTTCTACTTCGCGCGCCTCTTGCCCGAGACGGCCGCGACGATCCGCGCCGCGCGCGCCGGTTCGAAGACGCTGATGGAAGTCGACGAATCGCTGTTCTGACGCGAGTCCGGGCGGTGCGCCGTGCGCCGCCCGAACGCAACGGTTCCTGGTACTCACTTCGCCGTGCAGCCCTTACAACCCGCGCTGCACGACACTATCCGGAGACATCCCGTGAGCAATTTCCTGATTCGCAAGGTCGCCGTGCTGGGCGCTGGCGTGATGGGCGCGCAGATCGCCGCGCACCTCGTCAACGCGCGCGTGCCGGTGCTGCTGTTCGACCTGCCGGCCAAGGAAGGCCCGAAAAACGCGATCGCGCTGAAGGCGATCGAGAACCTGAAGAAGCTGTCGCCCGCGCCGTTCGGCGTGAAGGACGACGCGAAATACCTCGAAGCCGCGAACTACGAAGACGACATCGCCAAGCTCGCCGAGTGCGACGTCGTGATCGAAGCGATCGCCGAGCGGATGGACTGGAAGCACGACCTGTACAAGAAGGTCGCGCCGCACATTGCGCCGAACGCGATCTTCGCGACCAACACGTCGGGCCTGTCGATCACGAAGCTGTCCGAAGGTTTCTCGGACGAGCTGAAGTCGCGCTTCTGCGGCGTGCACTTCTTCAATCCGCCGCGCTACATGCACCTCGTCGAGCTGATCCCGACCGCGCATACGCGCCCGGAGATTCTTGACCAGCTCGAAACCTTCCTGACGAGCATCGTCGGCAAGGGCGTCGTGCGTGCGAAGGACACCCCGAACTTCATCGCGAACCGCGTCGGCATCTTCTCGATCCTCGCGGTGATCACCGAGGCCGCGAAGTTCGGCCTGCGCTTCGATGAAGTCGACGACCTGACGGGCAGCCGCCTCGGCCGCGCGAAGTCGGCGACGTTTCGCACCGCGGACGTGGTCGGTCTCGACACGATGGCGCACGTGATCAAGACGATGCAGGACAACCTCGCCGACGATCCGTTCTTCCCGGTCTACCAGACGCCTGCCGTGCTCGCCGAGCTGGTGAAGCAGGGCGCGCTCGGCCAGAAGACGGGCGGCGGTTTTTACAAGAAGGAAGGCAAGGCGATCAAGGTGCTCGACGCGAAGACGGGCAGCTACGTCGACGCGGGCGCGAAGGCCGACGAGACCGTCGGCCGCATCCTGAAGCGCCCGCCGGCGGAACGCCTGAAGCTGCTGCGCGAGACGGACCATCCGCACGCGCAGTTCCTGTGGTCGATCTTCCGCGACGTGTTCCACTACATCGGCGTGCATCTCGAATCGATCGCCGACAACGCGCGCGACGTCGATCTCGCCATCCGCTGGGGCTTCGGCTGGAACGAAGGCCCGTTCGAAGGCTGGCAGGCTGCCGGCTGGAAGCAGGTCGCCGAGTGGGTGCAGGAGGACATCGCGGCCGGCAAGGCGCTCGCGAACGTGCCGCTGCCGTCGTGGGTGCTCGAAGGCCCGGTTGCCGAGAAGGGCGGCGTGCATACGGCCGAAGGCTCGTGGGCGCCGGCATCGAAGCGCTTCGTGCCGCGCTCCGACCTGGCCGTCTACGACAAGCAGGTATTCCGCGCGCCGCTGATCGGCGAAGCGGGCGCCGATCCGAAGTCGTACGGCAAGACGCTGTTCGAAACCGACGCGGTGCGTGCATGGGTCGACGATCGCGCCGGCGAGGACGACGTCGTGATCGTGTCGTTCAAGTCGAAGATGAACACGATCGGACCGAGCGTGATCGACGGCCTCGTGCAGGCGATCGAACTCGCGGAGAAGGACTATAAGGGCGTCGTGATCTGGCAGCCGACGTCGCTGAAGCTCGGCACGCCGGGCGGCCCGTTCTCGGCCGGCGCGAACCTCGAAGAGGCGATGCCCGCGTTCATGATGGGCGGCGCGAAGGGCATCGAGCCGTTCGTGAAGAAATTCCAGGAAGGCATGCTGCGCGTGAAGTACGCGAACGTGCCGGTCGTCGCGGCCGTGTCGGGCATCGCGCTCGGCGGCGGGTGCGAGCTGATGCTGCACAGCGCGAAGCGCGTCGTGCACGTCGAGAGCTACGTCGGTCTCGTCGAAGTGGGCGTCGGCCTCGTGCCGGCGGGCGGCGGCCTGAAGGAAGCGGCGCTGCGCGCGGCGGATGCCGCAACGGCCGCGAACGCGACCACCGACATCCTGAAGTTCGTCACGAAGTCGTTCGAGAATGCGGCAATGGCGAAGGTGTCGTCGTCGGCGCACGATGCGCGTGCGATGGGCTACCTGAAGCCGTCCGACACGATCGTCTTCAACGTGTTCGAACTGCTCGACACCGCGAAGAAGGAAGCCCGTGCGCTGGCCGCCGTCGGCTACCGTGCGCCGCTGCGTGCGAAGGACGTGCCGGTGGCAGGCCGTTCGGCGATCGCGACGATCAAGGCATCGCTCGTCAACATGCGTGACGGCCGCTTCATCAGCGACCACGACTACCTGATCGCGAGCCGCATCGCGGAAGCCGTGTGCGGCGGCGATGTCGAAGCCGGCAGCCTCGTCGACGAGCAATGGCTGCTTGCGCTCGAGCGTCGCGCGTTCGTCGAGCTGCTCGGCACGCAGAAGACGCAGGAACGGATCATGGGCATGTTGCAGACCGGCAAGCCGGTGCGTAACTGAGCGAGCAGACAAGGAGTCTGAAATGAGCAAACAACTGCAAGATGCATACATCGTCGCCGCCAGCCGTACCCCGATCGGCAAGGCCCCGCGCGGTGTCTTCAAGAACACGCGCCCCGACGAGCTGCTGGTCCACGCGATCAAGTCGGCGGTCGCGCAGGTGCCGGGCTTCGACACGAAGCTGATCGAGGACGCGATCATCGGCTGCGCGATTCCGGAAGCCGAGCAGGGCCTGAACGTCGCGCGCATGGGCGCGCTGCTTGCGGGCCTGCCACAGACGGTCGGCGGCGTGACCGTCAACCGTTTCTGCGCGTCGGGCATCACCGCGCTCGCGATGGCGGCCGACCGCATCCGCGTCGGTGAATCAGACGCGATCTTCGCGGGCGGCTGCGAATCGATGAGCATGGTGCCGATGATGGGCAACAAGCCGTCGATGTCGCCGCACATCTTCGATCGCAGCGAAGACTTCGGCATTGCGTACGGAATGGGCCTGACCGCCGAGCGCGTCGCGGAGCAGTGGAAGGTGAGCCGCGAAGACCAGGACGCGTTCTCGGTCGAATCGCACCGCAAGGCGCTCGCCGCGCAGCAGGCCGGCGAGTTCGGCGACGAAATCGCGGCATACACGATCACCGAGCGTTTCCCGAACCTCGCGACTGGCGAAGTCGACGTGAAGACGCGCGAGATCGCGCTCGACGAAGGTCCGCGTGCGGATACGACGCTCGAAGGCCTCGCGAAGCTGCGCACGGTGTTCGCGAACAAGGGCTCGGTCACGGCCGGCAACAGCTCGCAGACGTCGGACGGCGCGGGCGCGCTGCTCGTCGTGTCGGAGAAGGTGCTCAAGGAATTCAACCTGACGCCGCTCGCGCGCTTCGTGAGCTTCGCGGTGCGCGGCGTGCCGCCGGAAATCATGGGCATCGGTCCGAAGGAAGCGATTCCGGCCGCGCTGAAGGCCGCGGGCCTGAAGCAGGACGACCTCGACTGGATCGAATTGAACGAAGCATTTGCCGCGCAGTCGCTGGCGGTGATCCGCGATCTCGGCCTCGATCCGTCGAAGGTCAACCCGGTTGGCGGCGCGATCGCGCTCGGCCACCCGCTCGGCGCGACCGGCGCGATCCGCGCGGCGACCGTCGTGCACGGCCTGCGTCGCCGCAACCTGAAGTACGGGATGGTCACGATGTGCGTCGGCACCGGCATGGGTGCGGCGGGCATCATCGAACGCCTGTAAGCGGAGCGGGACTGTAGCGATCACGGTGCGCGAGCCACGAGCTTGCGCACCGTTTTTCATTCCGGAAGAGGACAGACCAAGGAGACGGTTGTGGCCGAAATTCAAGTGGAACGCGCCAACGGCGTGATGACGATCACGATCGCGCGTGCGGCGAAGAAGAACGCGCTGACGGCGGCGATGTATCAGACGATGGCCGATGCGCTTGCCGACGCGCAGGAAGACAAGGCAATCCGCGCGATCCTGCTGCGCGGCAGCGACGGCAACTTCAGCGCGGGGAACGATCTCGAGGATTTCCTGAAAACGCCGCCGAAGGACGAGAACGCGTCGGTGTTCCAGTTTCTCGCGCGCATCAGCAGCGCCAGCAAGCCGGTCGTCGCCGCGGTGCCGGGCATCGCGATCGGCGTCGGCGTGACGATGCTGCTGCACTGCGACCTCGTCTACGCGGCCGACACCGCGACGTTCTCGCTGCCGTTCGCGCAGCTCGGGCTATGCCCGGAAGCGGCGTCGAGCGTGTTGCTGCCGCGTCTGGCCGGCCACCAGGTCGCCGCTGAAAAGCTGCTGCTTGGCGAAGCGTTCGATGCGCTGGAAGCGCACCGGATCGGCATCGTCAATCGTGTGCTGCCGGCGGCCGAACTCGATGCATTCGCGGCGAAGCAGGCTGCGAAGCTCGCTGCGCTGCCGGCGTCGTCGCTGCGCGTGACGAAGGCGCTGCTGAAGGATACGGGCGGCGTGGCGGTTGCCGCGCGGATGACCGAGGAAGCCGGCCACTTCGCCGCGATGCTCCGTGCACCGGAAGCGCGCGAGGCGATGACGGCGTTCTTCGAGAAGCGCAAGCCGGATTTCCGTCAGTTCGACTGATACGGCGGGCCGCGCCGGCGATGCGTGGCCGGCGCGCCCGGACGGCCGAGGTCAGGCCGTCCCGTAATCGACGTGGCCGGTTTCCCGGCAGAAGCTGACCAGCCGCAACCCCGCCGCCTTCGCAATGCCGATCGCGAGCGACGACGGCGCGGAGATCGTCGCGACCATCGGGATGCCGACCCGTGCCGACTTGCGCACGAGCTCGTAGCTCGCGCGGCTCGACAGGAACACGAAGCCGTCGGTCGTGTCGGCGCGCGACAGCACGAGCGAGCCGATCAGCTTGTCCAGCGCGTTGTGGCGGCCGACATCCTCGAACGCCATCCGGATCGCGCCTGTTGCGTCGCACCACGCGGCCGCATGCAGGCCGCCGGTGAGCCGCGTGAGCGCCTGGTGCGCGGGCAGCGCGCGGGCCGCGCACGCGAGCGCGTCGGGCGCGAGGCGGGCGAGAAAGCCGGTGTCGGGCACGCGTTCTGGCGCGAGGTCGAGCAGATCGATGCTCTCGATGCCGCACACGCCACAGCCGGTGCGCCCCGCGAGCGCGCGACGCCGGTCCTTCAGCGCGGCGAACGCCTGCTGGACGACCTCCAGATGCACCTCCGCGTGCGGCAGCGGCGCGTCGGCGTGCAGGATCACCTCGATGTCCTTGATGTCGCTGCCACGCGCGACGATCCCTTCCGATATCGCGAAGCCAACCGCGAATGCTTCGAGGTCGAGCGGCGTGCACATCATCACAGCATGCGAGATGCCGTTGAAGACGAGCGCGACCGGCCATTCCTGGCCGACATAGTCGTGCGCGGTTTCGACTGCGCCGCCGCGCGTGCGGCGCACGGACAGCTCGATCGCGCCGCGCGGCTCGTCTCGCGGTGCATCTCGCGGTTGGTCGCGCAGTGGGGCGCGCAGTGGGGCGCGCAGTGGGTCGAATTGGGTCGGATTCACGAGCACTCCCGTTGGTTCGAAGCACGTGCGGCGACGATCGCATTCGCCGCTCGCGCGCAGAGGTTCTAAAATACCTCAGGCAGGCCGGCCACGCCGGCATCCGCCACTCAGGTAACGACCATGGGACTCAGCGACGCTCCGCTGCTATTCAACTTCGAACACGATTCGTCGGAAAACCTGACGTACATTCCGATGATCGTGCGTTTCAATCTCGACCGCTTCGGTCTGCGGATTTCACTGGAGCAGTGGCAACTGCTGCCGCTCGAGGACCGCAAGCTGCTCGCGCGCTTTCCGGCCGACGACGACACCGCGATCGAGCCGAACTTCGATCACGCGTTGTTCGAGATGCTGCGCACGCATGCCGACCTCGAGCCGTCGTGGTTCCAGCCGGACGATCAGCCGGCCTGGCGCGGCACCGACACGGTGCCGGATGCGCTGGTGCAGCAGAGCGCGCTGGCCGGGCTGCCGGCGCCTGCCCTTGCGCAGTGGCAGCGGCTCGCGCCGTTCCAGCGCTACGTGCTGATGAAGCTGTCGCGCAAGCCGAAGCTCAATCACGACTTCCTGCCCGCAATGCGGGAGTTCGGGCTGACGGCCACGCACTGACGGGCCGCGGTGCTGCAGCGCGGCGCGCGCATTACAGCGGCGGCAGCGACCGCGGCTTGCGGTCGGCGCCGGTCGCGACGTAGGTGAGCGTCGCTTCGGTGACCTTCACGATTTCGCCCATCAGGCGCATGCGTTGCGCGTACACCTCGACGTCGACCGTCACCGACGTGTTGCCGGTGCGCGTGATGGTGGCGTAGAAGCTCAGCAGGTCGCCGACGAACACTGGCTGCTTGAAGACGAACGAATTGACCGCGACCGTCGCGACGCGGCCGTTCGCGCGCTGGCTCGCGGGGATCGAGCCGGCGATGTCGACCTGCGACATGATCCAGCCGCCGAACACGTCGCCGTGGACGTTGGCGTCGTGCGGTTGCGGGACGACGCGCAGCGCGGGCTGCTTTTGCGGGAGCTCGAGGGTCGAATCGGTCATGGCGGGTGCTTTCATCCTGTAATAAATGCGCCGCCGCGCGCACGACAGCCGGCGAGGCCGCCGGCAGCGGCGCGAAGCGGCTTCTGCGACAATACAACGTTCGCAAATTGTACGAGAAAGCGCGCCAGTCGGCCGTTGCCGCACGCGCCCGACCCATCGCCGATCCTTCCCCCATGCGCCGATTTCCTGCTTCCGGCGAGCCCGCGCCGGCTCCGACCGGGCCTCGCAACGACTGGCAGACCATCCGGTCGTTGCTGCCGTATCTCGCCACTTACAAACTGCGCGTGGCGCTCGCGCTCAGCTGCCTGATCGGCGCGAAGGTCGCGAACCTCGGCGTGCCCGTCGTGATGAAGCGCATCGTCGATCATCTGTCCGCCGTGCAGCAGCTCACCGCGCTCGGCCGCGCCGAACACTCGGCCGGCATCGTGCTCGCGGGCGGCGTGGGCCTGCTCGTCGTCGCATATGCGCTCGTGCGGCTGTCGACGTCGCTGTTCACCGAGTTGCGCGAAATCCTGTTCTCGAAGGTCACCGAGAGCGCGGTGCGCCAGCTCGCGCTGCAGGTGTTCCGGCATCTGCACGGGTTGTCGCTGCGCTTTCACCTCGAGCGCCAGACCGGCGGCATGTCGCGCGACATCGAGCGCGGCACGCGCGGGATCCAGCAACTGATTTCCTATTCGCTGTACAGCATCCTGCCGACGCTCGTCGAGGTCGGGCTCGTGCTCGGCTTCTTCGTGGTCAAGTACGAGGCGTACTACGCGTACGTGACGCTCGCGGCGCTCGTCACGTACATCGTGTTCACCGTGAAGGTCACGAACTGGCGCACGCACTTTCGCCGCACGATGAACGAGCTCGATTCGCGTGCGAATTCGCGCGCGATCGATTCGCTGATCAACTACGAGACGGTAAAGTACTTCGGCAACGAAGAGTGGGAAGCGCAGCGCTACGACGAGAACCTGAAGCGCTACCGCAAGGCCGCGATCCGCTCGCAGAACTCGCTGTCGGTGCTGAACTTCGGCCAGCAGGCGATCATCGGCACGGGGCTCGTGTTCATCCTGTGGCGTGCGACGCAGGGCGTGCTGGCGGGCAAGCTGACGCTGGGCGACCTCGTGCTGATCAACACGTTCATGCTGCAGCTGTACATTCCGCTGAATTTCCTCGGCGTCGTGTATCGCGAACTGAAGCAGAGCCTCACCGACATGGACCGGATGTTCGGGCTGCTGTCGGCCGCGAAGGAGGTCGCGGATCTTCCCGACGCGCGGCCGCTCGCGGTGGCCGGCGCGCAGGTGCGCTTCGAGCACGTGAACTTCTCGTATGAAGCGTCGCGCGCGATCCTGCACGACGTGACGTTCACGATCGACGCGGGCACGACGACCGCGGTGGTCGGCCACAGCGGCTCGGGGAAGTCGACGCTGTCGCGGCTGCTGTTCCGCTTCTACGATCTCGACCGCCAGACGGGCGGCGCGATCAGGATCGACGGCCAGGACATTCGCGACGTCACGCAGGACTCGCTGCGCGCGTCGATCGGGATCGTGCCGCAGGACACCGTGCTGTTCAACGACTCGATCTACTACAACATCGCATACGGCCGGCCGACCGCGAGCCGCGACGAAGTGATCGCGGCCGCGCGCGCCGCGCACATCCACGACTTCATCGAAAGTTTGCCGAAGGGCTATGACACGCCGGTCGGCGAGCGCGGACTGAAGCTGTCGGGCGGCGAGAAGCAGCGCGTCGCGATCGCGCGCACGCTGCTGAAGGATCCGCCCGTGCTGCTGTTCGACGAGGCGACGTCGGCGCTCGATTCGCGCTCGGAGCGCGCGATCCAGCACGAGCTCGACCAGATCGCGCGGCATCGCACGACGCTCGTGATCGCGCACCGGCTGTCGACCGTCGTGCATGCGCAGCAGATTCTCGTGATGGACCACGGACGCATCGTCGAGCGCGGCACGCACGACGAACTCGTGCGCGCCGACGGGCTGTACGCGCAGATGTGGGCGCTGCAGCAGCAGCGCGCGGCGGCGGGCGGGGAGGCGGCCGAGGCCGCGTGAGCGTGGGTGCCGCGCGACGCGGTGCGTGGCGGGAGCGGGTGGTTGACCGTCCGTCCGTTCGGTAGCGGGCGGTGTCACGACGTCACGGCCCGGCGGCCCGGCGGAGCGTTCGCGGCGTGTGAACCCGGCTCGGCGGGGGCTTCAGCGGCCTGTCAGGCCCTCGGCCGCCGCGCCGGCGAACCGGCGAACCGGCGAACCGGCGGCCGCCGTTCGGCCACGAAACGATCAGCCCGCGGCGGCGCGCAGCCGCGCGTCGAGCTCGCCGAGCTGCGCGGGCGTACCGACGTTCTCCCAGATACCTTCATACAATTCGCCGGTCGCATGGCCGGCCTCGATCGTCGCCTTGAAGTAGGGCGACAGCGCGCGGTGCGTGCCGGGCACGATGTCGCGGAACATCCGCGTGTCGTACACGCCGATGCTGCCGAACGTCACGCGCGGCGTGCCGGCGAGCGACAGCCGGCCGTCGTCGCGGAGCACGAAATCGCCGGCTGGATGGAACGGCGGGTTCGGCACCATCACGAGATGCATCGCGGGCGCGTCGAGCGCGGCCATCTGCGCGGCGCGCGCGGCGAGCGTCCGGTAGTCGAATGTGCAGTACACGTCGCCGGCAACCGCCGCGAATACCGTCGGCCGGCCGTCGCGTTCGAGCAGCGGCAGCGCCTGCGCGATGCCGCCGGCAGTCTCCAGCGCGTCGCCTTCGGCCGAATACGCGAGCCGCACGCCCCAGCGCGAACCGTCGCCGAGCGTGGCCTCGAGCTGGTCGCCGAGCCATGCGTGGTTGATCACGATCGTCTCGATGCCCGCGCGTGCGAGCGCTTCGATCTGCCAGACGATCAGCGGCTTGCCGCCCGCTTCGAGCAGCGGCTTCGGGCGGGTGTCGGTGAGCGGGCGCATCCGTTCGCCGCGCCCGGCGGCGAAGATCATCGCCGTGGTCAGGGTAGTGCTCATGTTCGGCCGGGTGTCAGGGCGGTAGATGGCGGTCAGAACGTATAGCCGACGTCGGGCGCCGCCTTGTCCTCGAGCGCGTCGAGCAGCTTCGCGAACGGCACGAGCGGGCGGTAGCGCAGCGCGACCTTGCGCGCATAGGTCAGAAAGCGCGGCAGGTCGTTCAGATAGTGCGGCTTGCCGTCGCGATAGTTGATGCGCGCGAACAGGCCGAGGATCTTGATGTGGCGCTGCAGCCCCATCCATTCGAGCTGGCGGTAGAACTCGCCGAAATCCGGGTCGACCGGCAGGCCGGCCTTTTTCGCCTTCTCCCAGTAGTACGCGAAGCAGTCGAGCTCGAACTCCTCGTCCCAGCTGATGAACGCGTCGCGCAGCAGCGACACGACGTCGTACGTCAGCGGCCCGTAGACGGCGTCCTGGAAGTCGAGCACGCCCGGGTTCGGCTCGCAGACCATCAGGTTGCGCGGCATGAAGTCGCGCAGCATGAAGCCCTGCGGCTGCGCATGGGCGCTCGCGACCAGCAGCGCGAAGGTGCGCTCGAGCGTGTCGCGCATCACGTCGGTCACGGGCTTGCCGAGGTGGCGGCCGACGAACCACTCGGGCAGCAGCTCCATCTCGCGGCGCAGGAACGCTTCGTCGAACGGCGGCAGCACGTCGGGCTTCGAGCTCAGCTGGAAGCGGATCAGCGCGTCGAACGCGTCGCGCATCAGCGGGCGGGCGGCGACCGGGTCGGCCGGATCGAGCACCGAGATGTACGAGGTGCGGCCGAGATCGGTCACGAGCATGAAACCAGCGTCGAAATCGTATGCCAGCACGTCCGGCACGTGGTTGCCGGCCGCGGCCAGCAACTGTGCGACCTGGACGAACTCGCGGCACTTCTCGGGCGGCGGCGCGTCGACTGCGATCAGCGCACCGCCAGGGCTCGTGGCAGACGCGACACGGAAATAGCGGCGGAAACTGGCGTCCGACGAGGCGGGCGCGAGCGTCGACAGGTCGAGGGCGTAGCGCTCGGCGAGCGGGTGCAGCCACGCGATGAGCGCTTCGAGGCGGGCGTCGGGCTGGGATGCGGCGGATGGGGGCGTCATGAAACTCGGCGGAGGGGGGAACGTCTTGCCATATAATACCCCACGACTTTTTTGACGCGCCCCGCGTCAGCTTCCGCCGTGCAGGCCCGCCGCCTGTCGCGCCGCTTGCCCGATCGCCTTCCCCGTTTGCGCTCCGCCGCAGTCGCGGTTCGACGGTGCGGCCCGCCGTGCGCGAACATGCTATGCAGGTACGGTTGACAAGGGGCGATTCGCCAAACGATAGATGCCGCCCAAACCGCTATTCCCGAATGTCTTCCCCGGTGACGGGGCGCCGCGCAAACGGCGGCTCGCGCTCGCGCTCCTGGCCGTGCCAGGCCTCGTGCCGGCCGTGTCGTACGCGCAGCTGTCGGGCGCGGCCGCGCAGCCGCAGCCGCTCGATTCGCCGTGGGATCTGCGTCTCGCGCCCCAGCTCGAGGATCATCCGCTGAAGGACGGCGCGAAGCCGGCCGCCTTCGTGATCGCCGACCATGCGAGCGGTACGGCCGAGCAGGACCTGGCCGCGAAGGGTTCGGCCGAGCTGCGCCGCGGCGATGCGGTCGTGAAGGCCGATGCGATCCACTACGATCAGGATACCGACATGGCCGACGCGTACGGCCAGGTCCGGGTGATCAACAACGGCACGTCGTTCGCGGGCCCCGAGGCGCATCTGAAGATCGAGGCGAACCAGGGCTTCATGACGGCGCCGAAGTACCACTTCAACATGACGGGCGGATCGGGCAGCGCGGAGCGCGTCGACCTGCTCGACAGCGAGCGCTCGGTGTTCGTCAATGGCACTTACACCGCGTGCCAGTGCTCGACGAACCCCGCGTGGTACATCAAGGGCAGCCGTTTCGACTTCGATACGGGCGCCGACGAAGGCACCGTGCGCAACAGCGTGCTGTTCTTCCAGGGCGTGCCGATTTTCGCGAGCCCGTGGATGACGTTCCCGTTGTCGGGCGAGCGGCGCAGCGGCCTGCTGCCGCCGACGTTCTCGATGAACTCGAACAACGGGTTCGAGCTGACGCTGCCGTACTACTTCAACATCGCACCGAACCGCGACCTGACGCTCACCCCGCGCATCATCTCGCGGCGCGGCGTGCTGACCGAGGCGACGTTCCGTTATCTGTCGCCGACTTATTCCGGCACGTTTACGGCGAATTACCTGCCGGACGACCGGCTCGCGCACCGCAACCGCTACGCGATCTACTGGCAGCACCAGCAGAACTTCGGCGGCGGTTTCGGCGGCTACGTCTATTTCAACAAGGTCTCGGACAACACGTATCCCGAAGACCTTGGGTCGATGAACCAGTTCATCAACGGGACGCAGACGCTGTACCAGCAGGAAGCCGGCCTCACGTACAACAAGGGCCCGTGGTCGGTGCTCGCGCGCTACCAGCACTGGCAGACGCTGCCGCCGTCGATCGCGCCGTACAGCCGCGAGCCGCAGCTGAACGTGAAGTACGCGAAGTACAACGTCGGCGGCTTCGACTACGGCGCGGAAGCCGACTATTCGCGGTTCCGCATCACGACCGCCGATTCGACCGAAGGCGACCGCGTCGTCTTCAACCCGTACCTCGCGTACGGCGTGTACGGCCCCGGCTACTTCGTCGTGCCGAAGGTCCAGTACCACTTCGCGTCGTACGACCTGAACTACCTGTCGTCGGGCACGCCGAACAGCCCGAAGCGCTTCACCGAGTCGATCCCGACCGTGAGCTTCGACTCGGGCCTGATCTTCGACCGCTCGGTGCGACTGTTCGGCCAGGACTTCATCCAGACCCTCGAGCCGCGCCTGTACTATGTGTACACGCCGTATCGCGACCAGTCGAACGCGCCGCTGTTCGACACCGCGGAATCGGACTTCGGGCTCGCGGAGATCTACCAGCCGAACACGTTCGTCGGCAACGACCGGATCGCGGACGCGAACCGGATCACGGCCGGCCTGACGTCGCGCTTCATCGATCCGCGCACCGGCGACGAACGCGCGCGCTTCGTGATCGCGCAGCAGTACTACTTCGCCGACCAGCGCGTCACGCTGAACTCGGGCCAGACCGCGGCGCAGGCGCGCCACTCCGACCTGATCGTCGGCGCCGCGCTGAAGCTCGGCTCGGGCTTCATGTCCGAGACGGCGTTCCAGTACAACCAGAACAACAACCAGCTCGTGAAATCGAGCGTCGGTTTCGGTTACAGCCCGGGCGAGCGCCGCGTGATCAACGTCGGCTATCGCTACACACGCGCGAACACGACGCTCGACGGCCAGCCGATCAACCAGTTCCTGGTGTCGGCGCAGTGGCCGCTTACGCGCCGGCTGTACGCGATCGGCCGTTTCAACTACGACCTGGCCGGAGATCGCGTGGTCGACGGTCTGCTCGGCTTACAATACGACGCGGATTGCTGGGCGCTCGGGGTCGGGGTCCAGCGGTTCGCGAACGGCGTGAATACGTCGGGGCAGCAGAACTCGTCGACGCGTTTCATGATGCAGCTGACGCTCAAGGGCCTGTCGACGGTCGACAACGGCCTCGTCTCGGCATTCCGCGCCGGGGTGCCGGGCTACACGCCGCTGCCGTCCGCACCGCCGCCGATGTCCCGCTTCAGCAACTACGAGTAACGCCGGCTTGTCTGCACCGGTCAGCACGATTTCAATGGAGTATCAGTGGCAATGAAGAAAACCCTTCGTTTCGCGGCAGTCGTGTCCAGCCTCGCCGCGTCCGCCGCGCTGCTCGCCGCTGCGCCGGCCGCGGCGCAGGCACTCGGTTCGCAAGGCGCGCAGCTCGCCGACGAAGTCGTCGCGGTCGTCAACAACGACGTGATCACGGGCCGCGAACTCGACCAGCGCGTCGGCCTGATTTCGCGCCGGCTGCAACAGCAGAACGCGCCCGTGCCGCCGGCCGACCAGCTGCGCGCGCAGGTGCTGAACCAGATGGTGCTCGAGCGCATCCAGGTGCAGAAGGCGAAGGACGACGGGATTCGCGTCGACGACGCCACCGTGCAGGCCACGCTGCAGCGCCTCGCGCAGGCGAACGGGATGACGCTCGACCAGTATCGTGCGCGCATCGAGGGGCAAGGCGTGCCCTGGAGCATCTTCACGAACGACGCCCGTACCGAACTGATGCTGTCGAAGCTGCGCGAGCGCGAAGTCGACGGCAAGATCACCGTGTCGGACGCCGAAGTCGCGAACTACATCGCGAGCCAGCGCGGGCCGAGCGCATCGCAGCAGCAGGACCTGCGCCTGGAGCACATCTTCATCAAGGCGCCGACCAACGCACCGCAGCCGGAGATCGAAGCCGCGCAGAAGAAGGCTGAGGCGTTGCTGCAGCAGGCGACGTCGGGCGCCAATTTCGAGAAGCTCGCGAAGAACAACTCGGAAGCGGACGACGCGAAGAAGGGCGGCGACCTTGGCTTCAAGGCGCCGGGCGCGCTGCCGCCGGACGTCGTCGCAGCCGCATCGAAGCTGCGCCCGGGCCAGGTCAACCCGACGCTGATCCGCGTGCCGGACGGCTTCGAGGTCGTGCGTCTGGTCGATCGCCGCGAGAGCCAGGGCACCTCGGCCGCGGCACCGAAGATCGTGCAGACGCACGTGCGCCACATCCTGCTGCGCGTGGGTGAAGGCAAGTCGGAAGGCCAGGCGCGCCAGCAACTGCTCGACATCCGCAAGCAGATCGAGGCCGGCGGCGATTTCGAGAAGTTCGCGCGCACCTACTCGCAGGACGGTTCGGCGTCGCAAGGCGGCGATCTGGGCTGGATCAGCCCGGGCGAGACCGTGCCTGAATTCGAGCGTGCGATGAACAACCTGCAGGATGGCCAGATCAGCCAGCCGGTGCGTACCGAGTACGGCTATCACCTGATCCAGGTGATCGGCCGCCGCGATGCGGAAGGCTCGGTGCAGCAGCAGATGGATATCGCACGCCAGGCCATCGGCCAGCGCAAGGCCGAGCAGGCGTATGCCGACTGGCTGCGCGAGCTGCGCGACTCGTCGTACGTTCAGTACAAGATCAGCGGCATGGGCCAGGCGAACTGAGCGGGCGCCAGATGACGACACCCGCGCTGCAGATCGCGATCACGACCGGTGAACCCGCGGGTGTCGGTCCGGAGTTGACCGTGCAGGCATTGCAGGACGCCGCGCGGCGCTGGCCGGATGCACATTTCACCGTGCTCGGCGACGCCGCGCTGCTCGATGCGCGCGCGGCGGCCGTCGGCGCCGACCGGGCGGTGCTCGCCGGCGCCAGCCAGGTGTCGGTCGCGCATCACGCGCTCGCCGCGCCCGCGCAGGCGGGCACGCTCGACGCGGCCAACGGCCGCTACGTGCTCGGGCTGCTCGACGCGGCGATCGACGGGGCGGTGGCGGGGCGGTACGACGCGATCGTCACCGCGCCGCTGCAGAAGAGCACGATCAACGATGCCGGCGTGCCGTTTACCGGCCACACCGAATATCTTGCGGAGCGCACGCACACGCCGCGCGTCGTGATGATGCTGGCGGGCACCGGCGAGCGGCCGCTGCGCGTCGCGCTCGCGACGACCCACCTGCCGCTGAAGGACGTATCGGCCGCGCTGACGATCGACGGTCTCGTCGAGACGCTCGCGATCATCGATCACGATCTGCGGCGCGACTTCGGTCTCGCCGCGCCGCGCATCCTCGTGACGGGGCTGAACCCGCACGCGGGCGAGAACGGTTATCTCGGGCGCGAGGAGATCGACGTGATCTCGCCGGCGCTCGCGCGCGCGAAGGCGCAGGGCATCGACGCGCGCGGCCCGTATCCGGCCGACACGCTGTTCCAGCCGCGCTACCTCGCGGATGCCGATTGCGTGCTCGCGATGTTCCACGATCAGGGCTTGCCCGTGCTGAAGTACGCGACGTTCGGCGAGGGCATCAATGTCACGCTCGGGCTGCCGATCATCCGCACGTCGGTCGATCACGGCACCGCGCTGGATCTGGCCGGCACGGGCCGCGCGGATCCGGGCAGCATGGTCGCCGCGCTCGACACGGCCGTCACGATGGCGCGCCATCGCCGCGCGTCCTGACGCGCCGGCCTTCGCGGCCTGACTTTATTCGTCGTATTTTTCGTTTTTCTCAGTCGATGTCGAACAGCAGACAGCATCAAGGCCACTTCGCGCGCAAGCGCTTCGGGCAGAACTTCCTCGTCGATCACGGCGTGATCGACTCGATCGTCTCGACGATCGGCCCCGCGCGCGGCCAGCGGATGGTCGAGATCGGCCCCGGGCTCGGCGCGCTGACGGGCCCGCTGATCGAGCGTCTCGCGACGCCCGAGTCGCCGCTGCACGCGGTCGAACTCGACCGCGACCTGATCGGCCGGCTGCAGCAGCGCTTCGGCGCGTTGCTGGAGCTGCATGCGGGCGATGCGCTCGCATTCGATTTCCGCTCGCTCGCGGCGCCCGGCGACGCGCCGTCGCTGCGTATCGTCGGCAACCTGCCGTACAACATTTCGAGCCCGCTGCTGTTTCACCTGATGACGTTCGCGGACGCGGTCATCGACCAGCATTTCATGCTGCAGAACGAAGTCGTCGAACGGATGGTCGCAGAGCCGGGCACGAAGGCGTTCTCGCGGCTGTCGGTGATGCTGCAGTACCGCTACGTGATGGAGAAGATGCTCGACGTGCCGCCGGAATCGTTCCAGCCGCCGCCGAAGGTCGATTCGGCGATCGTCCGGATGATTCCGTACGAGCCGCACGAACTGCCGGACGTCGATCCCGTGCTGCTCGGAGAAGTCGTCACGGCCGCGTTCTCGCAGCGCCGCAAGATGCTGCGCAATACGCTCGGCGACTATCGCGAGACGATCGATTTCGATGCGCTCGGCTTCGATCTCGCACGACGTGCGGAGGATGTCAGCGTGGCCGAATACGTCGGCGTCGCGCAGGCGCTTGCGGCGGTGCGCAAGTCCGCAGACTGATCGCAGCGCGCGCCGCGTCGAGGTTCACGAGGCTGCCCTGCCGGGCGGCCTTTTTATTGCCCGGCCGTTTCGGCGGGCGGTGCCGCGCCGCCGTGCTCGCGTCACGCCCGCCGGCGCGGCGGCGCGTTGACGAGCGCGATGCCGGTCAGCACCAGCGCGGCCGCGGACATGAAGCGCCAGCCGACCGACTCGCCGAGCAGCAGCACGCCGAACGCGACGCCGAACAGCGGCGACAGGAACGTGAACACCGACAGCCGCGATGCACTGTAGCGCGTGAGCAGCCAGAACCACGACAGATAGCTGACGAACGCGACGATCACCGACTGATAAGCGAGGCTCGCGAGCGCAAGCGGTGTGACGCGTGCGAACGACGTCTCGCCGAGCACGGCCGCGAGCCCGACCAGCACGACGGCCGACACCGCGAGCTGGTAGAACAGCGTCTTGCTCGCGCTCGCGCTCGTGCGCGCGAGCGACGTCGAGCGCACGACGACGGTCGTCGCGGCCCACATCGCGCCGCCGAGGATCCCGAGCGCGTCGCCGGCGATCCCGGCCAGCACCGACGCGCCGGGCGCGCCCGGTTTCAGGAAGCCGTCCGCGAACGCGAGCGCGATGCCGGCGAAGGCGAGCGCGACACCCGCCCACTGCGTGCGCTGCAACCGCTCGCCCGGCGCGAACAGGTGCAGGCCGAGCGCCGTGAAGCACGGTGCCGTGTACAGGAAGATCGCCATGTGCGATGCGCTCGTCAGCGTCAGGCCGAAGAACACGCAGATGAACTCGCCGGCGAACAGTGCGCCGGCCGCGATACCCGCGCCGAGCGTGCCGTCCGCGCGAAACAGCGGCGTGCCGCGCGAGCGGGCCCAGCCCCACAGCAGCAGCGCGGCGATCACCGAGCGCAGCCCGGCCTGGAACATCGGCGGGATGGCCGCATTCGTGCTCTTGATCGCGACCTGCTGGAAGCCCCAGATCGCGCAGAGCAGCAGCATGACGCCGACGGCGCGGGTATCGAGCGCGCGGCGCACGGGCGAAGCGGCGAGCGCGCTCATCGACGGGCCTCGGCGCAATGGCGGGAAGACGGCAGCAGCGGGCGGACGGCGCGGACGGCGCGCTCGAATCGGCGGTTTCGCACGGCGGGCAGTGTGGGTGAGTGAATAGGGTGAGTCGCGTTTCCGCGGCGGGCGGCATGCCCGCTTTTGGTGCGAGGTGGGACGATGTTACCCGATCGGCCGCGACGACGGAGCGCGTCGCGCCTGATGGTTTCCACGGGCGTGCGGGCGGCGGTGCCGCGCGCCGATGCGCGATATCGGCCGGTGGCGCACGGGCACGCGCGGCGAGATTCATGCGACTCCGGTAGAATTTCCGGTTCTGGAAAGGCCCCACAGGAGTACAACACATGCGTTTGCTGCATACGATGCTGCGAGTCGGCGATCTCGACCGCTCGATCAAGTTCTACACCGAATTGCTCGGCATGAAGCTGCTGCGCCGCGAGGATTATCCGGACGGCAAGTTCACGCTTGCGTTCGTCGGCTATGAAGCGGAAAGCACGGGCACCGTGATCGAGCTGACCCACAACTGGGATACGCCGTCGTACGATCTCGGCAACGGTTTCGGCCACCTGGCGCTGGAAGTCGACGACGCGTACGCGGCCTGCGACAAGATCAAGGCGCAAGGCGGCAAGGTCACGCGCGAAGCGGGCCCGATGAAGCACGGCACGACCGTGATCGCATTCGTCGAGGATCCTGACGGTTACAAGATCGAGTTCATCCAGAAGAAGGCGCACTGAGCGCCGGACGAGCGGTTCGCGCCGCGTTACGCGTCGCGGGCAACGAAAACGGGCGATGCGGCGTGATCCGCATCGCCCGTTTGGCGTTTACGTCGCGACCGACGGCGTTACAACGACGGCAACAGCTCGGGCGGATGATGCTTGAGCGTGTGCCGCGCTTCGCGGAATTCCGGAAAGATCGATTCGACGGTCTGCCAGAAGGCCGGACTGTGGTTCATTTCGCGCAGGTGCGACAGTTCGTGCGCGACGACGTAGTCGATGATCGACATCGGGAAATGGATCAGCCGCCAGTTCAGCCGGATCTTGCCGTCGCTCGAGCAGCTGCCCCAGCGCGTCGCCGCCGACGACAGCGCGACCATCGAATACGTGACGCCGAGTTTTTCCGCATAGACGACGAGGCGTTCGCCGAAGATCCGCTTCGCCTCGTTCTGCAGCCAGCCCTGCACGCGATCCTTGATCTGCTGCATGTCCGCCTGCACGGGCAGCGGCAGCGACAGCCGCAGTGTCTCGGTGTCGAACGCGAGGGCGCCCGCGCCGAGCGCGATCGTCACCGTCTTGCCGAGATACGGAAGCTGCGCGCCGTCGCGCCAGTCGATTTGCGGTAGCGCGCGCTGCTCGGTGCGGGTCTTCCATTCCGCGAGCTTCGCGAAGATCCAGCGCTGCTTCTCGGCAATCGCCGCTTCGATGTCGGCGAGCGTGACCCAGCGCGGCGCGGTGATCGACAGCCCGCTGCCGTCGATCGTGAAGCCGATCGTGCGGCGCGCCGAGCGCTTCAGCCTGTATTCGAGCACGCGGCTGTCGAGCGCGAACGTGCGGATGCGGGAGCGATCGGGGGCGCGGCCCGGGTCGAGCGGGACGGAGGGCGCAGCGGTCGCCGGCGTGGCTTCAGGCTGCGTGGGCGTCGACGTGGGCGGGGCGGCGGGTGCCGACGGTGCGGCAGCCGGCCCGTCGAAGAGCGGCAGATCCATCTGGCGATGATCGAGAGCCACGACGGCAGGCCGTGGCCGCGGACGCTTTTTCATCAATTCGCTTCGTTTCGTCGTACGCAACGGCGGCAATCCGGGAGATTCAGATGCGCGCGGCATCGCGCGTACCCGCATTGCCCGGCTCGCGATAGGCGTCCGGATCGATGCGGCGCATTTCCGCTTCGATCCACGCTTCGACCTGCGAGTTCAATACGTCGGGCGTTTTGCCTTCGACCGGAATCGGCTTGCCGATCGACACGGTGACCACGCCCGGGAATTTCGTGAACGAATTGCGCGGCCACACACGGCCTGCATTGTGCGCGATCGGCACGACCGGCGCGCCGGTTTCGATCGCGAAGCGCGCGCCGCCCGTCTTGTACTTGCCCTGCTTGCCGACCGGCGTGCGTGTGCCTTCCGGGAACATGATCATCCATGCGCCTTCCGACAGGCGCTTCTTGCCCTGGCGGATCACCGACACGAAGGCATTCTTGCCTTCCTTGCGGTTGATGTTGACCATGTGCAGCAGCCCGAGCGCCCAGCCGAAGAACGGCACGTACAGCAGCTCGCGCTTGAACACGTAGCAGAGCGGCTTGGGCATCAGCGCCGGAAACGCGAGCGTCTCCCACGCGGACTGATGCTTCGACAGCAGCACGGCCGGGCCGTCGGGCAGGTTTTCCATCCCTTCGATCCGGTAGTGGATGCCGTTCAGCCAGCGCACGACCCACAGCGTCGACTTGCACCAGCCGGCCGCCATCCAGTAGCGCGCGTCGGGGCGCATGAACGGAAACGCGATGAAGCACGCGGTGGCGTACGGCACCGTGTACACGATGAAGTAGATCAGCAGCAGCAGGGAGCGGATGAAGCGCATCGGCGTGGGTCTGACAGTAAGGAGGATGCGCGCGGCGCCCGCATCACTCGTGTTCGTGTGAAAGGAAATCCAGGGCGAACGCGCGCAGGTCGTCGTGGACCTTCGTGCCGTCGGGCAGGTTGCCCGCTGCGAGCGTCTTCTTGCCTTTGCCGGTCAGCACGAGGTACGGCTGGAAGCCGACCGCGACGCCGGCCTGCAGGTCGCGCAGCGAGTCGCCGACGACCGGCGTGTGAGCGGGATCGATCTCGAAGCGCTCGGCGATCATCTGCATCATGCCGGGCTTCGGCTTGCGGCAGTCGCAGTGATCCTCGGCCGTGTGCGGGCAGAAGAACACCGCGTCGATGCGCGCGCCGACCGCGGCCGCCGCGCGATGCATCTTCAGGTGCATCTCGTTGAGCGCGGCCATGTCGAACAGCCCGCGACCGATGCCGGACTGGTTGGTCGCGACGACCACGCGATAGCCTGCGTGGTTGAGCCGTGCGATCGCCTCGAGGCTGCCGGGCAGCGCGATCCACTCGTCGGGCGTCTTGATGAACGCATCCGAATCGACGTTGATCACGCCGTCCCGGTCGAGGACGACGAGCTTGCGGTTGGGGCTGGTCGGCATCGTTCGGCCTTTATGCGGCGAGCTTCGAGATGTCGGCGACGCAGTTCATCTGCTGGTGCAGTGCGAACAGCAGTGCGAGACGGTTCGCGCGCAGCGCGGGATCCTCGGCGTTGACCATCACATCGTTGAAGAACGTGTCGACCGGTGCGCGCAGCGCGGCGAGCGCGGACAGTGCGCCGGTGTACTCACGTGCTTCGAGCTGCGATTGCACGTGCGGCGTCACGGCCGTGAGCTGTTCATGCAGCGCCTTTTCGGCCGCCTCGACGAGCAGCGCCGGCTGTACCGCGCCGTTCGCGCCGCCTTCCGACTTCTTCAGGATGTTCGAGATCCGCTTGTTCGCGGCTGCGAGCGCTTCCGCTTCCGCGAGGCGCGTGAATTCGCGTACGGCGTCGAGACGTGCGACGAGATCGTCGACGCGGGTCGGGTTCAGGCTCAGCACCGCGTCGACTTCACCGGCCGTGTAGCCGCGTTCGCGCAGCAGGCCGCGCAGGCGATCCATGAAGAACGCGAAGATCGCATCGGTCGATTCCGCGACCCCCGGCACGCCTTCGAAGCGCGCGTGGGCCGTGCGCAGCAGCGACACGAGATCGAGCGGCAGTTGCTTCTCGAGCAGCAGGCGCAGCACGCCGAGCGCGTGACGGCGCAGCGCGAACGGATCCTTCTCGCCGGTCGGCGCGAGGCCGATGCCCCAGATGCCGACGATCGTCTCGAGCTTGTCGGCGAGCGCGACGGCGGTCGACACCGGCGTGGTCGGCAGCGCGTCGCCGGAGAAGCGCGGCTGGTAGTGCTCGGCGCATGCCAGCGCGACGTCGTCGGGTTCGCCGTCGTGACGCGCGTAGTACGTGCCCATCGTGCCCTGCAGTTCCGGGAACTCGCCGACCATGTCGGTCAGCAGGTCGGCCTTCGCGAGGCGCGCGGCGCGCTTTGCGTGTGCGGCATCGGCGCCGATCGCGGGCGCGATTTCACCGGCCAGCGCTTCGAGGCGCTCGACGCGCGCGAGCGCCGAACCGAGCTTGTTGTGATAGACGACGTTCGCGAGCAGCGGCACGCGCTCGGCGAGCGGCTTCTTCTTGTCCTGCTCGAAGAAGAACTTCGCGTCGGCGAGGCGCGGGCGCACGACGCGCTCGTTGCCTTCGATGATCTCGCCCGGCGTCTTCGTCTCGATGTTCGACACGATCAGGAAGCGCGAGCGCAGCTTGCCGCCGACGTCGGTCAGCGCGAAGTACTTCTGGTTCGTCTGCATCGTGAGGATCAGGCATTCCTGCGGAACCTGCAGGAATTCGTCCTCGAAGCGGCACGGGTAGACGACCGGCCATTCGACCAGCGACGTCACTTCGTCGAGCAGCGATTCGGGCATCACGACGGTGTCGCCGTTCGCGTGCTCGTTCAACTGCGTGCGGATCGTTTCGCGGCGATCGGCGAAGTGCGCGATCACGCGGCCCTTGTCGCGCAGCGTGTCGGCATACGTGTGCGCATGCTGGATCGCGACGAGGCCGTCGGACAGGAAGCGGTGGCCGAGCGTGGTGTCGCCGGCATCGATGCCGAACGCGGTGACCGGCACGATGCGATCGTCGTGCAGCACCGTCAGGCGATGCACCGGGCGCACGAACTTCACGTCGGAGCCGTCCGGGCGCTGATAGGTCATGAACTTCGGGATCGGCAGCTTCGCGAGCGCTTCGTCGAGTGCGGCCTGCAGCCCGTCGGCGAGCGTCGCGCCGGCCGCCGAATAGTTGACGAAGAACGCTTCGGCCTTGCCGTCCTGCGCGCGCTCGAGATCGGCGATCGTCAGGTTCGGGTGGCCGAGCGCCGCGAGCTTCTTCGCGAGCGGGGCGGTCGGCTTGCCTTCGGCGTCGAGCGCGACCGACACGGGCAGGACCTTTTCGCGGACCTGCTTTTCAGGCGCGACGGCGCGCACGTTCTGTACGACGACCGCAAGGCGGCGCGGCGTGGCGTAACGCTCGAATACGAGTTCGCCTTCGATGAGGTCGCGCGCGGCGAGGCGTTGTGCGACACCTTCGGCGAATGCGTCGCCGAGGCGCGCGAGGGCCTTCGGCGGCAGCTCTTCGGTCAGCAGTTCGACGAGCAGGGGGGCGGGATGATTGTGCGTCATGTCTGGAATAAATCTCGTCTCGTCAGTCCTGATCGATCTTGCGTTCGACCTTGAGCGGCGGCGCCCATGCCGGTTGCGCGGCGTCCTGGGCATCGGTGGTGAGGCCCGGCACGCCCGGCGGGTTGCCGAGCATCGGGAAGCCGAGCTTCTCGCGCGAGTCGTAGTAAGCCTGTGCGACGAGACGCGACAGCGCGCGGATGCGGCCGATGTACGCCGCACGTTCCGTCACCGAGATCGCGCCGCGCGCGTCGAGCAGGTTGAACGTGTGGCCGGCCTTCAGCACGAGTTCGTACGCGGGCAGCGCGAGCTGCGCGTCGATCATCTTCTTCGCTTCCGCTTCGTAGCTGTTGAAGAACGTGAACAGCAGGTCGACGTTCGCGTGCTCGAAGTTGTAGGTCGACTGCTCGACCTCGTTCTGGTGGTAGACGTCGCCGTACGACAGGCGGCGCAGCTCGGGGCCGTTCGGGCCTTGCTCTTCCCACTCGGTCCAGACCAGGTCGTACACGTTCTCGACCTTCTGCAGATACATCGCGAGGCGCTCGAGGCCGTACGTGATCTCGCCGAGCACCGGCTTGCATTCGAGGCCGCCGACTTCCTGGAAATACGTGAACTGCGTGACTTCCATCCCGTTCAGCCACACTTCCCAGCCGAGGCCCCATGCGCCGAGCGTCGGGTTTTCCCAGTCGTCCTCGACGAAGCGCACGTCGTTCTGCTTCAGGTCGAAACCGAGTGCCGCGAGCGAGCCGAGGTACAGGTCGAGGATGTTTTCCGGTGCCGGCTTGAGCACGACCTGGTACTGGTAGTAGTGCTGCAGGCGGTTCGGGTTCTCGCCGTAGCGGCCGTCCTTCGGGCGGCGCGACGGTTGCACGTAGGCGGCGCGCCACGGCTCGGGGCCGACCGCGCGCAGGAACGTGTGGACGTGCGATGTGCCCGCGCCGACTTCCATGTCGATGGGCTGGAGCAGGGCGCAACCCTGCTTGTCCCAGTAGGACTGCAGCGTCAGGATGATTTGCTGAAACGTAAGCATGAAGAGCCTTCGTGGCGCTGGCGCTCCGTTGCGGGCGGCGCTCCGGGCGGGGCCCGGAGGGTCGGCTCGCGCGGCGGCGCGGCTTTGTTAGTGTGCTGAAACGTGCAATTTTACCGGATCGGCGACCGGATGCGGCCGGAACGCGGACGAAGGGGGCGTCGACGGTGGTCTCGCCGCCTCCGTGCGGGTTGCCGGCACGCCCGGTGCGGCCTGGGGCGCTGCGTCGCGACGGCGTTCGCGATGCGCTTGCGGCAGCGGTTCCCGCGGGCGTTAAGATGCGCATATCGCGGTGCGCGCGACCGTTGTCGCGCGACCGATTGCCGATTCCCGGAGCGCATGGACGACTCGAACGACCTCCTCATTCCGCTGTTGCCGCCGCTGCTCGCGCTGCTCGGCCGGGCCGCCGACGCGCATGCGCGCGGCGAGCGCGCCGCGCACGATCTGTGGCTGAGCGCCGCCGGTCATCTGCACGCGACCGACATGACCGCGCTCGCGCGACTGACCTCGACGCTGGTCGCGCGGCAGCGCAAGGCCGACGCGCTCGCGCTGGCCGAATGCGCGGCGCGCCTTCACCCGGGCGCGGGCGCCGGCTTCAATCATGGCTACGCGCTGCAGATGCTCGACCGTCACGCCGACGCCGTCGCGCCGTACCGCGCGGCGTTCGCGCTCGACCCCGGCTGGCCGTCGCTGCGCAACAACCTCGCGGTCGCGCTGCGCTTGTCGGGCGGCGATCGCCGCGAGGAAATCGCGCTGCTCGCCGCGGCCGTGGAGGCCGATTCTCGCGATGTGCAGGCGTGGATCAACCTCGTCGTCGCGCGGCTCGCGATGCAGGATCTCGACGGGGCGCTCACGTGCGCCGCGCGGCTCGCGGAGATCGCTCCCGACAACGCGCTTGCGCTGAACAACATCGCGATGACGATGAAGGAGGCGCAGCGCTGGGACGACGCCGAGCGCTACGCGACGCGCGCGTGCGAGCTGGCGCCCGACGACGCGGCGTTCCGTTTCAACCTCGCGATCATCCAGCTCGTGCGCGGCAACTACGCGCACG